>JAUNRP010000047.1:0-5192 GCA_030544165.1 bacterium | reverse complement strand
CCGGGGCGAGCGGCGCCCTAATCCCGTGATCCTCACCCACGCGGCGGATAGCCTTGCCCAATGGCCCCCTCCGCGATCGAGTCCCTGGACGAGCCCGATCTCCTCGCCCGCCAGTTCACCTGGCTCTCGGGCGCGGCCACGGCCCTCCTCATCTCGGCCGGCGCGGTGTTGCTCTTCCAGCAGACCTGGATCCCGGGCCTCGTAGTGCTGAGCGCGGCGATCCCGGCATACCTCCTGACCAAACGGCTCTCGCTCGGGATCCCCACCACGGTCCGACTCGACGAGGCAGGCATCCACCGGCGCGGCCGCTACGCCTGGTCCATCCCGTGGGCCGATCTCGAGTACGCCGGAATCCACCCCTACGAGAGCGCCCAGATGCTGGTGGCGGTGCCGCGCGAACGCGTGCGCCACTGGTCCCGCGGGCTCCGGATGAAGGACCAGATCCTCACCTCAGACCTCGGCCCCCTCCCCGAGGGCGGCTACGTAGTGCCCATCTTCGAGGAACTCGCGTGGGACATCGAGCACTACATCGCCGGCCACCTCCCCGGCCACCCCGGCTTCGATCCCGGCCGCCTCCACCTGCCCGCTCGCCTCATGCGCTCCCAGTACGACGACGACGTCCCTGCCCCGGGTGGTGGGCGCACCTCCCGTCCGGGTTCGGTTGCGTCCCGGGTGGCAGATCCGTTGCCGCGGCGCCAATCCCTGCTCTCCTTCGCATTCGCCGGGTTCGCGGCGGTATTGGCGGTGTTGGCGTGGTTCTCGCTCGAGAGTGTTGCCGGGGCCGTGGCGCTCGGGATCGCGGCGGCGTTCCTGGTGTTCCGGGGGATCTCGGCGCGTTCTGCGCGGGACGCGGTGGTGCTGGTCTCCGAGGACGGCATCACGCGCGCGGGCACCTGGGGCTGGCAGCACACGTGGACGCAGATCGCGTCCGCGAAGGTCCAGGAGTTCTCCGGTCAGCACTACCTGGTGGTGGTGCGCTCCGATGAGAACGCCCCCTACCACCGCTCCGCCACCTCCCTGCCGGGGCATCCCTTCCCCGGCAACGCACTGATCACCCCCGTGGCGGCGGATAACACGCAGGAGCTGTCTGCGGCGATCCGCGCCTTCAAGAAGAAGAGGAAGAAGTAGATCCAGTAGGCCCGCGCACGAGCCCCGAACCGCCGGCCGGTCCCCCTCCCACGGCCAGTCCCGTTCCTCGGCCCGTCCCCTTCCACCGGCGAGGGGCGCGCCGCCTGCCGCGGTCTTGCCGATTTTGTGAGAGGTGACCCCCGCAGGACCCGACCTCTCACAAATTCGGCACCCCACGCGTCACACCAGTGGTCACAGGCCTCAGTGGCACCACATTTCCCGCCGATTTTGTGAGAGGTGACCCCCGCAGGACCCGACCTCTCACAAATTCGGCAAACCGAGGACGACCGCGGAACGTACGAGGGCCCGAGCGGGAGCGGGCCTGAAGGGACCCACGCTGGAAGGCGACCCCCAAGCGCCGGAGCCGGTGCGGGCCGGAAGGCGACGGTCAAGCACCGGAAGGGGTCCACGCTCGAAGGCGAGGATCAGGGGCTGGAAGAGGTCCATGCTGGAAGGTGGTAATCAAGCGCCGGAGCGGGTGCGGGTCGGCGGCCGTGGTGGGTCTGGCGGGAGCGGCCGCGAGCCGGAAGGTGACGCTGAGGGTCCGGAAGGCGCCCGGGCCGGGAGGTGAGGGCCGAGCGTCGGAGCGGGTGCGGGCCGACGGCCGTGGTGGGTCTGGCGGGAGCGGCCGAAGGCCGCGAGTGGGGTCGACGGCCCGCACTTGGCCGACGCAGACGAAAGGTGAGGAAACAGCGACAGCCGCACCTGCCCGGCGCAGACAGAAGGTGAGAAGGCGCCGGCAGACGCACCCGTCCGACGCCGACGAGAGGTGAGCGCCGCCGTCGGAAAGGAAGCAGACGCAAGGTGAGTACCCGTCGTCGGGAAAGAAGGAGCTACAGGTACCGGCCGAACCAGTCCAGGATCGCCTCGAAGCGCTGGCGGCGGTGCCACGGGGTGCCGGAGCGGGAGAGCTCGTGGTTCTCGCCGGGGAAGACGAGCATCTCGGTGGGGGTCCCGGTGCGTCGGAGGGCAGCGAACCAGCGTTGTGCCTGCTCGATGGGGCAGCGCCAGTCCTCCTCGGAGTGGATGACGAGGGTGGGCGTGCGGACCTGGTCCACGAACTCCATGGGGCTCTGGGTGCGGGCGTGCTCGGGATCGGCGCCGGTGTACTCCTCGGAGAAGAACCAGCCGATATCGGAGGTGCCGATGAAGGTGCCGGGATCGAGGTAGCCGCGCTCGACGAGGGCGGCCTTGAAGCGGTGGTCGTGGGCGATGGTCCAGGCGGTCAGGTAGCCGCCGTAGGAGCCGCCCATGATGCCGAGGCGCTTTGCGTCCAGAGACTTGTTGGATTTGAGGGCGCCCTCCAGGAAGGCGATAACGTCCTGGAAATCCAGGGTGCCCATCTTCTCCTTGATGGCGAGGCCGTGCTCGCGGCCGTAGCCGGCCGAGCCGCGCGGGTTGCACATGACCACGGCGTAGCCGGCCTCGGCGTAGACCTGGGCCTCATCGAACCAGCCCCAGGTGTAGTCCGCGTGCGGGCCGCCGTGGATGGTGAGCAGCACGGGGTGGGGGCCGTCCCCCTCGGGCACGAACACCCAGCCGTGTACGGGGTAGCCGTCGGAGGATTTGACCGTGAGTTCGTTCGGCATCACCACGCGGGTGGCCTTGTTCAACGGCGCCGCGAACGTGGTGAGCGCGCGGATCACGCCCTTGCCGTTCACGCCCTCCACGAGACCGAGCTCCCCGGGGGTGGTGGGATCGCTGAAGGAGACCACGAGTGTGTCCTCCGCCGAGGCCGCACCGGTCACCACGCGCTGGCCCACCACTAGTTTCTGCGGCTTGCCGGAGGGACCCACGGCGTGGAGCTCGGCCGCGCCGCGTACGCGGGCGATCGCTGCCACCTCCTTCTCGCCGTGGTGGATGAGGGTGGTGTCCGCGTAGTCCACGTCATCCCGGTCCGTCAGTTCGCGCGGGGCGCGGGGCTTCTTGCCGGTGATGGACGAGGCGGTGATGGCGAAGATCCCGGACTGGCGGGCCACGAAATCGCGGTTGGAGGTTCCCAGATCAGCGCCCACGAGGAAGAGGGTTTCGCCATCCCGGGAAAAGCGAGGGGCGCGGTAGCTACGGCCTGGCGCCCCGGCCACCGGCTGCGGGGTGGGGAGCTTGGTGGATTCGGCCTGATCGGCGGTGATGACGCCGGGATCCTCCTGCGGGCCCACCGGACCCTTGAGCCTCACGCGGTGGACCTGGGTGCGGAGGTCCTCGTCCCACTCCTCGTGGAGGGCGGCGGCGAAGTAGAGCCATTCACCGTCCGGGGAGAACTCGGGGTCCGTGCAGTCCCGGCCCTCCGGGGTGACCAGGACCGCGTAGGGCATGCCCTTGCGGCCGCCGAACACGTTGGGATCGGTGATCTCGGCCTCGGAGTCCTGGTCCGCGGCGGCGCGGCCGATCGGCTCCACCCATGGTTCGTCCTCGAGCGGCGGGACCCGGAGGATCAGGATGCCGATGGGCTGATCGGCCGTGTAGCCGCGGCCGTTCATCTTGTACCTGTTGCCGGTGATGCGCCGCGGGTCCTCCTTGGCGGCGGTCACACCCTCGGTGGTGCCGTAACGTCCCCCTTCCGGGAGGGCTGCCACCAGCGCCACGCGGTGGGAGGTCCGGTCCCAGGTGAAGTCCCGGATTCCCTTCGGGGCGTCGGTCAGGACGCGAGCCTCGCCGCCGCGCGCGTCCACGATCGCGAACTGATCGCGGCCCTTCGCGTCCTGGCGGAGGAACCCGATCATGGTCCCGTCCGGGCTGAACTGTGGCTTCGAATCCCGCTTCCCGGCGGTGATCCGGCGGGGGGCGTGTGAGTCGTGGACGTCCACCTCCCAGAGCTGGCCCACGTACGCATCGGCATCGAATGAGGGGCGCCGGGCCGCCACCACGGCACGTTCGCCGCTGGGGTGGAGGGTGGGTGGGGAAACGGTCAGGACGAGTTCGAGCTGATCTGCCTTCACGCCCGAGAGTCTAGAGGGAGTGGTGTGCTGGAATTGACCCATGACCAGTTTCACGGGCGAGCCCGTCACCTCCCACACGGGAGACTTCCCGTTCGGGATCCTGCGGTGGGTCTCCGTGTTGTTCCTTGCGGGGCTCACCTACGCCGGCGCCATGGATGCGCTGGCCGGGAACTGGTTCGGTTTCGCCACCAGCGCCTTGTTGGTGGTGTGCGTGATCGCCTTCGTGATGCGGCCGTCCTTCGCTTTGGCGCGGAGCTCGGTGACGGTTGATCAGGAGGGCGTGCGGCGAAAGGGCGCCTGGGATGTCCGCTGGGAGGAGGTGGCGAGTGCGCGGGTGACCCTTCACAAAGACATCCAGTACCTCGAGGTGGTACCGAAGAATCCCGGACAGGGAACGGACATCACGCGATTCTTTGTCCGGAAGTCCGACTTCGCGCGTGACGCCTACCTCGCCCCCCTGGATGCCCACAAGGCACCGGAGGTCCGAGACGCGATCAAGGGGTTCCGGTCTCTCTGAGAGCTGGGGCCAGAGCTGGAGGATTGGCGAAAATCTGACGCACCTTCACGAAATTAGGTGGGATCTGGCGGCGAGGGCCGCCTGGGCCTCGCCCACCTCGTCCCACGGATCCGAACGGCCCTCCCGGAGGATGAAGTCCTCCGGGCCCTTGCCCGCCAGCAGGATCACCGAGCCCACTGCGGCGGAGGTGATGGCGTGACGGATGGCCTCGGAGCGGTCCGGAATCGCCACCGTGTTGCCCCGCCCGGTGGCCAACGCACCGCGCTCCATCTCCGCGATGATCTCCGCCACCGGGGTCTCCCGCGGATCGTCCTCGGTGAAGACCACCCGGTCCGCGAGGCGGGAGGAGACCTCCCCCATGGGTGCCCGCTTCCCGGGATCGCGGGCACCGCCCACGGCGCCCACCACCACCCACAGCTCGCCCGTGGCCACCGCGCGTAGCGCGCCGAGCGCCTTCTCCAGCGCACCGGGTGTGTGGGCGAAGTCCACGATCACGTGCACCTGATCGGTGGGCCTCACCACCTGCATGCGGCCGGGAACACCAGGGAACTCGGCGAGGGCCGCCACCGATTCGCCCACCCCCACCCCGCAGCGCCACACCGCCGCGA
>JAUNRP010000046.1 GCA_030544165.1 bacterium | reverse complement strand
GCGTGCATCGATGTCACCCTGGGTGACCACGTAGGTGGCCTCACAGGTGGTCGCGCTGCCCGCTGCGAGGTCCCGCGTCTCACAGACGATCTCCGAGAGCTCACCCGTCCCGCCGGTCACGAACGTGTCGGCGATCTGGAGGCCGGTGACGTCCACCGTGCCGGTGTTGGTCACGGCGAAGGTGTAGGTCACCGTGTCACCCACCTGGGCCACGCCGTCTCCGTTCGCATCCCCGGTGATCGCCGAGGACTTCACCAGCGCGAGCCCGGTGAGGTACGGCTCGGTGGGAACCGTCTCGGTGTCGGGCGCCGAGTTGACCTCATCGCCCTCAGGATCCGTGCCCGTGGCGTGGGCCACGTTGCGCACGGCACCCTCCGCCACATCGGCCTCGGTGATCGTGTAGGCACCGGCGGTGCAGGTGGCGGACTCCCGCGGTGCGAGCACGGTCGGATCACACTCGATCCCGATCCCGAGGCCCGCCAGCATCTCGTCCACAACCCGCACGTCCGTCACGGTGACGTTGCCCGCGTTGAACACGGTGAACGTGTAGGTGATCGTGTCACCGGCGTCGTTCTTGCCGTTGGCATTCACGTCCGTGACCTCGGAGCCCTTCGTGATCTCGAGCCTGGGCAGCGTCTCCACCACCACGATCTCGGTGTCCTCTGCCACCGGGTTCTCGGTCAGGTCGTTGCCATCGTCCCCGGTCACGGTCGCGGTGTTGAGGATGTTGCCCGCGTTCACGTCATCCTGGGTCACGGTGTACCCGACGCCTCCCTCGGGTACCGT
The DNA here is from genome assembly GCA_030544165.1 of bacterium. GTDB lineage: Bacteria > Actinomycetota > Actinomycetes > Actinomycetales > Actinomycetaceae > JAAZBW01. The sequence goes on along the minus strand of JAUNRP010000046.1, from coordinate 10,667 downwards.
CACGCTCGCACCCACCGCGAGGTCGCCAATCACGATCGCGTCGGTGCCGACGAGACCGAGCCGCTCATCCGTCACGGTGACGTCCACCAGGTCCACGTTGCCCGTGTTGGTCACGGTGAACGTGTAGGTGATCGTCTCGTCCACATCGGCGAAGCCGTTGGTGTTGGTGTCATCGAGTACGGCGATCTTGTCGATCGAGAGGCCCGGGTTCGGGAACACCGTCGGCACAGTGGCCGTGTCGGCGTCCTCCACCTCGGTGCCGTCAGGGCTGGTGCCCGTCACGTCGACGGTGTTGGTCACCATTCCCTCCGCCACATCGGCCTGGGTGACCGTGTACTCCTCGGAGGAGCAGGTCACGGTGGCGCCCGGTGCCAGCAGGTCGGATGCCAGGTCGAACGGGGTGCCGCCCACCACGCAGGACTCGGCGTCCACGTCCACCTTGGGGTCCTCGAGGAGGACCGAGAGTGGAACGGTGCCCGTGTTGGTCACGTCGAACGTGTACACGAGGGTGTCGCCAACGCCTGCCCGCACCTCGGGCGCGGTCTTGACCACCTTGATGGAGGCGGTCCGTGAGGCGGTCGGGTTCACCGTGGAGTCGTCGTCGATCACGGGAGTACCGTCCACCGTCTCGCCCTCGGCAGTGGCCGTGTTGGCCACCACCCCGGCGGCCACGTCGTCCGTGGTCACCGTGTAGGTGGCCGTACACGTGACACTGTCACCGGGTGCCATGGACTGGGTGCCGTCGTTGAGCCAGACCGTCTCGCTGCCGGTGACCACGCACGCCAGCGGAGAGAGGCCCGGGAGCGGGTCGGAGATGAGCACGTTGTGCACGTCCACCCGGCCGGGGTTGGTGACGGTGAGGGTGTAGGTGATCTGGTCACCCGCACTCGCCTTGCCGTCGTCCCAGACGGTGTCCTCGAGGTCGCTCGCCTTGGTGATATCGAGCCTGCCGCAGGAGGGGCACTGGGTGGGAACGGACTCGTCGTCGCGGTCGGTCACCTGCTCACCCGAGGGGGTGGCGCCCTCCACGGACGCCTCGTTGTCCACGGTCGCGAACTTCTGACCGGTCGCGGCGTCCTCGAGGTCCTCGGCGGTGACCGTGTAGCTCGCGGTGCACGTGACAGCGCCGCCCACCGGGAGGGTGCCGATCGTCCACGAGCCGGGGTCGCCCTCGAGAGGCTCCACCGGCCAGGCCTCGCCGGCGCCCGAGACACAGGTGAGCGGCAGCCCGGCGATCTTGTCGTCCGTGAAGACCACGTCGCTGAGCGTCACCGATCCGGTGTTCCGGATGTCGAAGGTGTACGCGATCCGGTCGCCGGCCTCCACGCGCCCGTCCTGGTACTCCGAGCTCTCGACGGCGCGCGCCACCTTGTCGATGTCGATGCCGCCGGTGTTCGGCCCGGCGATCGACTCGTCATCCTCGTTCGAGGCGATGTCATCGGCCGGATCGTCGTGGTCGCCCCCACGCCCGTCGCCGTAGGCGATGGCGGTGTTGACCTTGTAGCCGCGGTCCATGTCCGCCTGGGTCACCGTGTACGGCTCCGAGACGAACGTGATGACCGCTCCCGGCTCCAGGCGGAAGTCCGCGGAGAACGGCGCGTCGTCCGAGAACGCTGTGGTGACGCCACCCTCCGTCCAACTCGCGGCGGCGATGCTGATCCGGTCACCGTTCTCATCGAGGAGGGTCGCATCGTCGATCCAGATGTTGGTCATCGGGATGTTGCCGAGGTTCTCCACCGTGAAGGTGTAGGTGAGCTCCTCGCCGAGGCTCATCACCCGGTAGGGCTCCAGCGCGTCGCTGATCTCCTTGCGGAGCAGGAGGCGCGGGCTGCCCGGCGTGAGGATCTCGTCGTCGTCGGTGTCCGTGACGGGCTCCTCCTGGCTCGTGGGGTCACCGCTCGCGGTGGCCGTGTTGAGCACGATCCCGGCCGCGGCGTCCGCCTCGGTGATGGTGTACACCGCGGTGAAGACCGCGGACTCACCGGGGAGCAGCGGCTCCTCGTACGGCATCTGGATGCCGAGGGCGGTGGTCTTCACCGTGGGAGCCACGAGGTCCACACCGGCCGCCACGAGCATCGGGTCGCTGACCGCAATGTTGGAGAGATCGTCGTTGCCGCTGTTGGTGACCGTGAACGTGTAGGTGACCTCGTCACCCTCCGTCAGCAGTCCCTCGGGGGTGTGGGTCTTCTCCAGCGTGATCTCGGGCCTGGGGATCCAGAGCACCGTGGCCACGTTGCCGGTGGCGGGAATGACCATCGGGTTGCCGTCGGTGTCGATGGCCTGACCCACACCGTTGTTGTTGATGAAGAGATCGTCCTCGGCACCATTGGGGTCGGTGTCCGCCAGTACTCGCATGCTGTACGTGGTGTTCCGCTTGAACTCCGGGATCACCACGTAGTACGCCGTGATCTCGTCTGCGAGGCCATCGGCTTCGGCAAGCGGCACCCAGGTGGGCGCATCCGCCGGCGGCGTGGCCCCGGTCCCGATCCACGCGTTGGCCGGGTTCATGGCGTCATTGACGATCGTCGCGGACGGCGCGTCGGTCACCCAGATCCACTGGAGCAGGATCGCGCTGCCGGTACCCGGGGAGACCCGGACGTTGGTCAGGGCGTCGTCATTCTCGGTCTCGGTGGCCTGACCGTCGGCAAACCGGATCGTCCCGTCGCCGTTGTAGGGCAGCACGTCGATGAAGCGCGCCTCACCGAGGTCCACGTCGCGGAAGTTCTGGAACTGGGAGATCCAGCCGATCTCCTCACCCACCCGCTCGCGCGGCGTGATGGCCCGCTTGTCCTGCTGCACGATGTCCGGCTGCGCCACCGGCCGTGCGGTCGAGCCGGTGCTGTGACCCACCATGTGGGGGTAGGGGTCGAACGCCGTCAGGGTGAAATCGATCGACTCCCCGTCCGGTGCCGTCACCGGCACCGTGAACGGGAGGGCGAACGGATACAGGCTGGATCCCGTGTTCGCCGCCGAGACCTCGTTGAAGGTCCGGATGTCCACCGGACCGGTGGTGGCGAAGGTGAGTGTCCAGCCGCTCACGTCGTCGGCCGTGCAGGGCACCCCGTCATCACCGGGGTCCGCCGGTACCGCGCCGGTGAGACGCCAGGTGACCGGGGCGCCGTCCTCACCCCGCGGCATGGTCTCGTAGACCAGCCCACTCAGGTCGGGGATCACGCAGGTGTCCGTCACGAGCGACAGTTCGAGGGGCCACATGTAGGGGTCGCCCTCCACATAGGTCCAGGTGGAGTACCGCACCTGTGGGCGGTAGTAGTGGGTGACGTCTCCGGGCGCGATCTCGGCTGCGGCGGGCGCGGTCGTGCCGGACTCGTATCGATCTGGATCGAAGTTCGATCCCAGGATGATCTTCTGACCACCCATCACGTTGGGCACCACGTTGGAGCCGCGCACGGTGACGTAGCGCTCGACCGCGCCGGTCCACTCGAGGAGGTTCTCATCGAAGGTGGCCCGCCCCATGTCGTAGATGTGCGTGCTCTCCGGGTAGTACGGGAACACCGATTCCGGCCCGGACGTGAAGGGGACCGCGAGGCGGATGGGCTCCTTCCCCGTTGGCAGACCGCCCGGGTAGAGGTCCACGTCATACTCGAGCTGCAGCCGGAATGTGTTCGGGAACTGGGAGGTCTCACCGTTCGCGCCGGTCCAGGTGGTGCCCGTGGCGGACCGCTCCCAGCCCTCGCTCGCACTGCAGCGGAGGGCTTCGGGCGTGTTCGGCGCCTCGGTCAGGAAGTTCCACTCGATGAAGTACGAATCTGCGGGGATCGTGACGTAGCCGTCGGCGTTTCGTCCCGGAGTGCCCTCCGGAACCCAGATCTCGGCGAGGATGGGCCGCTCCGGGTCATAGATCGCCTGCTGGGCGCCTGCCGCGAACGAGGCCTGCTGATCGGCCTTGGTGTTCCAGGTGTCACAGAGGGCCAGGAACTCGGTGCTCGAGAGGTCCGGGACAGCTTCGAAGGAGATCCAGAAGTCCAGCAGCCCGTCGGAGCCGCCGGTGGGCACCGCGGCAGTGGTGTAGCCCCGCTCCCAGTCCGGCGCGCCGTCCTTGTCCCAGAGCGGGAACTTCGTGAACGCCCCGGGCCCGGAGGGCGGCGGGATCCGGAAGGCGCCCCAGTCGTTGTTCCGATAGGGAGTGCCCTCGAACGTCCCTGCTACGGCGTTCGTCCCTCTCCAGTTCGCGGTGGTCTCGTCGAACTCAAGGTCGCCACCGGGCTGCTCACCGGTGCCGAAGTTGCGGCTCACTGGCTCGGGGACGTTGGGGATCGGGTCAAAGTTCACACCGGCCGCTCCCGGAAGGAAGTTCGCGGTGAGGTCGCGGGAGTAGAGGTCATAGCGCTCGGCATCGGCGATCGGGATGAAGATCCGCAGGTCGTCGCCCTTCAGCGTCATGCCACGCCGGGGGATGTGCCGCTCACCACCGAAGGTCGTGGTCAGCGTGGCCGTCGTCCGGTCCGCGCTCATGACCCACTGTCCCTCATACGCTGGATCGTCCAGCAGGACGGTTTCGGGCGGGAGGTTCCCGGGTAGAGCCACGGTCAGGGTCCCGCTGAGGTGCTGGATCGTGCGGCCCTTCGTCCGAGACCACGGGCCCACGCCGGCCGGGGCGGTCGGAGTGGTGAGGGTCTGGATCTCGGTGTCGAACGAGAGGACGTAGCCGCTCTGACCGTTGTGCACCAGGGGGTAGATGTCGCTGGAGCCGAGCCGGTCCCCGGTCCACAGGACATCCCGGGTGGGCGTGGCGAGCCACGTCACAGGCCCGTCGTCGAGCGTGGTGATCGCAGTCCCGCCGCCAGCGGGGGCGATCGTCACGCTCGGGAGGGTCTCGCCCGCCACAGCAAGAGGAATATTGTCGCGGTGCAGGGGCGAGGAGAACGTGATCGGGATCGTGATGGACCTCGACTCACTGGGCGTCGCGTTGGTGAACGTCATCTCGCAGGTCAGCGAGGTGGGGTTCGAGGTGACGACAGTGCCGGTATGGGCGTACAGGCCCCCACCGGAACACCACGCCCGACTGTCCAGGAGCACGTCGGGCGACCCGGAGTTCACGGTCAGCCGGTACGTCTCGGGGGTCGTCCCCGGACCCACCGTGTACTTCAGGTCGTAGGTGACCGTGTCCTCCTTGCACACGTATCCGTCGAGCGGATCGTCATCGACGGCCTGCGTACCCGCGAAGGCCGGGTTGTCCGAGTTGATCCAGCACCGGTCCGCGTTGTCGTGGTTCGTCCCGTCGTTCTTGCGGACGTAATCGACCGTGACCCGGCTCCCCTCCGGCGTCCAGGCACCCAGTGGCGCGATACCCGTCACCGCCGGCTGGGAAGAGAGCTGGGCGGGCGCCACACCCCCCTCCACCGGAGTGCGGAGTGCGGCGCGTGCCTGGGCGGACGCGACCGAATCGGCGGCCGCAGCCTCACCTGCAGTGGCGGCCGTAGGAACGAACATCCCGCCCACCACGAGTGCGATGGTCAGGAGGGAGGACCACAATGATGCTCGACGTCGGCGCTGTTCGCGACGGAGCGGGATGGAGGCGCTGCTGCGGGGGGACCTGAGGGAGTGAGACTGGTTCACGGCACTTCCTGTGGGCTCAAGCTCGAGGGATCGAGCGAAAAATGGGTGCCACAAACAAAGGAAGTACTGCTGCACGTGCCCCTGCTCACGGCACGCCCAATCTACTCACTCACGGATATTCGTCAACACCCGTGAAAGCGCACGGGATCAGTTGCGCACCATGCACGCGCAAAGCTCGTGCAAAATCAGCAGACCAGGGTGCCGTCAGATCCGGACAACGGATTTTTCTATGCCACGAGTGCATTCAGCACGGCCGCGAGTCCCCGCTCGTCCACGTGGGGTGCCACCGCGTTCGCGTGCAGCTTGGTCTCGTTCCACGCCTGACCCATGGCCACGGACCAGCCGGCCCAGTGCAACATCTCGTGATCGTTGTGGCCGTCCCCCACGGCCACGGTGGCGAATGGAGAGATGCCGAGGTGCTCCCGGATCCGATCGAGGGCGGTGGCCTTCGAGACTCCCTCCGGCGCGATGTCCACCCACGCGGTCCACCCCACCGAGTAGCTGACGCCGTGCAGGCCCGCATCGGCCAGCAGTGCGTGGACGTCCGCCGATTCCAGGTCCGGGGCCCTGAGCGTCACACGTGAGGCGGCGAGCTGGCAGATCTCCTCGAACGAGATCACCTGCGGCTCCCCCAGGACCTCGCCAGAGGGGAACGGCTGCGTCACCCACCTCTCGGCATTCCCGTCCTCCACCATGAACAGGGCGCTGGGAACCAGCTCCCGCAATCGCCTCAACGTGGCTTCCGGAGGAAAGGTGATCACGTTCAGGAGCTCGTACCCGCCGGGTTCCCCCGCATCCACCCGCAGCGTGATCGCACCGTTGGAACTCACCGCGAAACCCGAGGTCAGCCCCAGCATCTCGAGGACGGGGCCGGTGCTCTCCGGCCCACGGCCCGTGGCGATCACCACGTGGGCGCCGGAATCCACCACACGACGGATCGCCTCGAAGACCTCCGGGTAGCACTCCCCCTCGTGGGTGATGATCGTGCCATCCACGTCGAGGGCCACGAGCAGCTCGGGTCCAAGCGCCGGAAGGTGGGGTGGCGGACCAACCCACGCTCCGCCGTCGGGAGAGACGAACCGAGTCTCGGGAGAGGCGAGCCCACCCTCGGAGGTCAGGGGCCCGCCGTCGGGAAAGCTGAGCCCGCTCTCGGGAGGGACGAGTCCGCCGCCCGCGCTGCCTGCGCCCGCCATCTCAGGCAACCGGCTCCATGACCTCGAGCCCGCCCATGAAGGGGCGCAGGGCCTCGGGCACGCGGACCGAACCATCGGGCTGCTGGTGGTTCTCCAGCATGGCCACCATCCAGCGGGTGGTGGCGAGCGTGCCGTTCAGGGTGGCCACCGGGCGGGTTCCGCCCTCCTCCACCCGCTCCCGGATTCCCAGCCGGCGCGCCTGGAAGGAGGTGCAGTTGGAGGTGGAGGTGACCTCCATCCAGCGTTGCTGGGTGGGGAGCCAGGCCTCGCAGTCGAACTTGCGGGCGGCGGAGGAGCCGAGGTCCCCGGCGGCCACATCGATCACGCGGTAGGGCAGCTCGGCGCGGGCGAGCATCTCCTCCTCCCACGCGAGCAGGCGTTCGTGCTCGGACTCGGAGTCCTCCTGAGTGGTGAAGACGAACATCTCCACCTTGTTGAACTGGTGCACCCGGATGATCCCGCGGGTGTCCCGGCCGTGCGAGCCGGCCTCGCGGCGGTAGCAGGTGGACCAGCCGGCGTAGCGGAGGGGGGAGGAGACATCGATGATCTCGTCCGCGTGGTAGCCGGCGAGCGCCACCTCGGAGGTGCCGGTGAGGTAGAGGTCATCGGCGGGGAGGTGGTAGACCTCGTCCGCGTGGGCGCCGAGGAATCCCGTGCCACGCATGGTGTCCGGGGAGACCAGGGTGGGGGTGATAATCGGGGTGAAGCCGTGCGCCACCGCCAGTTCGAGGGCGGAGGTGAGCAGCGCCAGCTCGAGGCGGGCCCCCACGCCGGTGAGGTAGTAGAACCGGGAGCCGGAGACCTTGGCGCCGCGCTTCACATCGATGGCGCGGAGCCTCTCCCCGAGGTCCAGATGGTCCAGGGGTTCAAAGCCCTCCGAGGCGAAGTCCCGCACCTCCCCCACGTGCTTGATCACCCGGAAGTCATCGGCGCCCCCGGCCGGCACGCCCTCGATCACGATGTTCTCGAGCTCGTACTGGAGGTTGCCCAGTTCCTCGGCCCGCGTGTTCGCCTCCGATTCGAGCGCCTTCACGTTCTCCGCCAGCGCCTTCGCCCGCTCCAAAATGGCCGGCCGCTCCTCCGGGGACGCCTTGCCCACCGAGCGCGAGACGTCCTTCTGCTCCGCCCGCGCGGCCTCGAAGGACGCGAGGGTGGTACGGCGGGCCTCGTCCGCGGCGATCACCCGGTCCACCAGCGATTCGTCCGCCCCGCGTGCCCGCTGCGAGGCCTTCGCGGCCTCAGGATTGTCTCGGAGCCATCGCAGATCGATCATGGCCCCCAGCCTATCCGCCGTACGCCGCGCCTTCCCCCAGCGGGATCATGGCCGCGGGGTTAGATTCGCTGCATGGGACACAACGAGCAGCCACTCGATCAGGGCACCGCCGTTGTGGTGGTCAACCCCATCAAGACCACCGACCTGCCCGGCCTCATCGCCACCGTCTCGAGGGCCGCCACCACGGCGGGCCTGCCCGTACCACGGTTCATGGAGACCACCCCGGACGATCCCGGCACCGGGCAGGCGCGCGAGGCACTGGCTGCGGGGGCCAGCGCCGTCATCGCCGCCGGTGGGGACGGGACCGTCCGCGCCGTTGCCAGCGCCCTCTGCGGCAGCGGGGTGGCAATGGGGATCATCCCCCTCGGCACCGGCAACCTGCTGGCCCGCAACCTCGCCCTCCCCCTGGGAGACCTCGGCGGGTGCGCGCGGATCGCCCTCACCGCCCCGGCAGTCCCGTTGGACCTCGGCTGGCTCACCCTGGACGACGACGGCGAGAGCAGCAGCGGGAGGGCCGACGGCGCGAGGCAGCCCACGCCCGGCGGAACCGGAGCGGGCGAGCGGGAGGTGGACCCCGTCGTCGGGAGAGAGCACGCGTTCCTCGTGATTGCCGGGATCGGATTCGACGCGGAGATGGTGGAGGGGGCCGATGACGGCCTGAAGAAGCGGCTCGGGTGGCTCGCCTACTTCTTCGTGGCGCTCGGCAAGCTGTTCTCGCGGCGGATGTTGGTGCAGGTGGGGGTGGACGGCACCGAGCGGGTGGAGCCCTTCCGCGCCCGGAGCGTGATGGTGGCGAACACCGGATCACTCCCCGGCGGGATCGTGCTGGCTCCGGACGCGGCGCCGGACGATGGGTGGCTGGACGTGCTCGCGCTGGACACGCGCGCGGGGCTGATCGGCTGGACCTCGTTGGGGGTCAAGGTGCTGGCGCAGGGAGTGGGGATTCGTGGACGCTCGGATGCGGTCTCGATGATCACGAGCAAGCGCGGGCGAACGTTCCGCGTGCGCGCCTCCCGGCCCGAACCCGTGCAGGTGGACGGGGAGTGGCTCGGGCGCGCCGCCGGATTCCGGGCGCGGGTGGACGCGGGGGCGCTGCGCGTTCGGAAGTAGCCTCCGGCAGGGGTGGCTAGGTGGAGGCGGGCGTGGGGGCGCCGCCCGATTCCTCGGCGCGCTCCCAGAGCATCTCCAGCATCGACCGGAGCTCGGCCACCTTGAGCCGCGCGAGCTCCTGCCGGTCCATGGACGTGATGGGTTCGTACTCCACCATGTGCTTGAGGATCTCCGTGCCCATCACCATCGCCACGAATGTGGTCAGGCCCCAGCGGGTCTCCTCCCAGAAGCCCTCGAACTCGGTGATCTGATCCACCAGGCTCTGCAACTCGGAGCGGGCGAACTCCTGGATGGCGGACGGGACCGCCTCACCTGCGGCAGCCGTCATGATCAGGGCGCGCATGGAGAGCTGGCCCTCGCCCTCGGTCCACGCATCCATGAACCGGTAGACGGACTCCATCGCGGTGGCGGGGTCCTGCGCATCGGCCATGGTGCGCTCGAAACCCTCCAGGACCTCCCGGCGGGTGGCGCTGCTGGCGTCTCCCACCACTCCGGTGAAGAGCTTCGCCTTGGAACCGAAGTAGTAGGGCACCAGCGCCACATCGCATCCCACCGCCGTGGAGATCTGGCGGAGCGAGGTGCCCGTGTAGCCTCCCCTCGCGAACAGTGCGAGGGCATGCTCCCGGATCGACTGTGCGGCGTCCGAATCGTGGTGTGTGCGATCAGGCATCGTCCGCCTCCTCACGCGAATCGAGGATGAGCTGGAAGCGGTCCCCGATGTGGTCCCGGATCCGCTCCAGGGGCACGGACGCGATGGGCTCGAGCGGGATGATCCACCGCATCACCAGGATTCCGATCACCTCGGCGGCGAGGAGTGCGTAGCGGGGGGAACGCTCGGAACCGCCCACGATCTGGTCGATCGTGGTCTGCACGGAGCCCACCACGGCATCCCTCACCTCATCCACCGGGTACGCGGGAGTGAGGACGGTGCGGATGAATCCAGCGGCGGCGCCCTGCGATCCGGTGTCCTCCATGATCCCGATCAGGAGGTCCGCCACCCGCATACCCGCGTTGGGGCGGTCCTCCTCCACGATCTGGTGGAGGTCCTCCAACGGCTGGAACGCGGTGGCCACCGCCGCGCCGAAGAGCCCGGCCTTGTTGCCGAAGTAGTAGGCGAGGAGGGCGAGATCAACCCCGGCCGCATCCGCGATGTCCCTGAGTGTGGCGCCGTTGTAGCCCTTCTTGTCGAAGGCTGTCCGGGCCACGGTCAGGATCCGTGAGCGGGTGACGTTTCCGCGCGCGGTGAATTCTGACTCCTCCTCTGAGGAAGCCTCGTACGTCTGCGGTGCCCCGGCGGGCGTCGACGCGTGCTGTTCCATGGCGCAGTTCTCTTCCTACCGGCAGGTCTCCCACCCCGCTCGGAACACCAATCCTACGGCATTGGGTGGAGAAAAGCGGCTTGGAAAGCCTCAACATATGATGGGATGTTCAAGCTGTGCTCTGAGGTGTATCCTGCTCCGCCGCGCCGCCCAACAGCGATGGAAGCGAGGCTCAACCCTCTGGGTGTTCGTGTT
>JAUNRP010000045.1 GCA_030544165.1 bacterium | reverse complement strand
ACGCCGCCCTGACCGGGAGGCACCCCGCCCTGGCCGGGGGGTGCCACGGTTCCGCCACCCTCGCCCGGAGGAGTGGTGGTGGGCGACGGAGTAGGCGTGGGCTCCGGCTCCGGCTCAGGCTCCGGCTCGGGCGACGGTTCGGGCGTGGGCTCCGGCTCCGGGGGAGCGGTCACGGTCACCCGGCGGGTCTCCTGGGCGCCCAGCCCCTCGGAATCCGTGACCTGGTAGACGAGGGTGTAGGTGCCCGGGGTGTTCAGATCGAGATCGTCGATGCCCTGGATGGTGACGCTGCTCGTGAGGTCCCCGTCCTCGGGGTCGGTGGCGGTGACTCCCTCCATCGGATCCCAGGCGGTGCCCGCCTCGATACTCGCGGGGTCAACCCCCACGAGCTCGGGCGCCTGGTTGGGAGCGCCCGTGGAGACGTAGATGACGATGTTCTGGTCCACCCGTACCTTGCCGGGGCCCGGATCCGTGCGAATGACCTGGCCCTCGGTCACGTCCGCGCTCTCCTCCTCCTCCACGGTGGAGGAGAGCTTGAGGTCCTCGCTCAGGTGGTTCTGTGCGTCCACGAGGGGCTGGCCCTTGAGGTCGCCCAGTGCCACGTCGCCGGTGCCGAGCACCAGCACCACCGTGGAGCCCAGTGGTTGGACGGTGTTCACCGCGGGATCGGCCTCGCCCACCTCGTCCTTGGGAACGCCGGGGAGATCCTCGGTGCGCGGGGTCCCGAACACGAACCCATCGCGCTCGAGCAGGTCTCGCGCCTGATTGACGTCGAGCCCCACCACATTCGGCACAGTCACCATCTCGGGGCCGCCGGAGAAGTAGACGGTCACCTCGGAGCCCACATCCACCATCTCGGCCTCAACGGGATCGGAGCGGGTGGCCTTCCCGGCCTCCACCTCGCCAGAGGATTCCACCCCGCCGTCCACGAAGACGAGTTCCGCGCCCTCGATCTCGGCAGCCGCCTCGGCCTGCGTCATGTTGACCACCGCCGGCACGGCCACCTGCGGTGTGGGCGGCGGCTGCCGGTTCATCAGCGCCCACACGCCACCCACCAGCGCGGCCAGCCCGAGCAGCACCAAGAGCCAGATCCACCAACGGGACTGGCGAGCGCCGTCGTCGTCAATGGGACGTGCAGCGGTCATGGTGCCGGTGACGGCGGTGGGTGAGTCCGGGGTCCGCGCCCCCGCCGGAATGACGGAGGTGGAGGGAGTGGGGGACATGGCCGTGGTGGCGCCCATGGCACCCGCGGCACCCGCAGCGCCCGCGCCGCCCACGCCGCCCGCACCCACGTGCGGCCCACCCACGGGGAGCCACTGGGTGGTGGCCGGAGCGTCCACCGAGCCGCCGTGGAGCACGGCGAGCAGATCGGTGCGGAACTCGCCGGCATCCTGGTAGCGCTCGTTCTTGTCCTTGGCGAGCGACTTCATCACCACGCGGTCCAGGGCCTCGGGGATATCCGAGGCGAGCGAGCTCGGCACCGCCGGCACCTCGCGCACGTGCTGGTAGGCCACGGAGACCGCGGAATCGCCCTGGAAGGGCGGCCGTCCGGTGAGCAGCTCGTAGAGCACGCACCCGGTGGAGTAGACGTCCGAGCGCTGGTCCACGGTCTCGCCGCGGGCCTGCTCGGGGGAGAGGTACTGGGCGGTGCCCACCACGGAGTTGGTCTGCGTCATGGTGGCGGCGTTGTCCGCCATGGCCCGCGCGATGCCGAAGTCCATCACCTTCACCTGACCGGTGGGCGTGAGCATCACGTTGCCGGGCTTGATGTCCCGGTGCACGATCCCCTCGTAGTGCGCGTACTCGAGCGCGCCCAGCACGCCCACGGTGATCTCCACGGCCTCATCGATCGGCACCGCGGCGCCGTCCCGCAGCAGCTCGCGGACGGTGTGGCCCTCCACGTACTCCATCACGATGAAGGGGAGGGTTCGCTGGCGGCCGGCGGGGTCCGTGATGGACTCCTCGCCGGTGTCGTACACGGCCACGATGGTGGGGTGGTTGAGCGCGGCCGCGGACTGCGCCTCGCGGCGGAAGCGGGCGTGGAAGGTGGAGTCCTCGGCGAGATCGGTGCGCAGCAGCTTGATCGCCACGGTGCGGGAGAGGCGGGAATCGTAGCCGATGTGCACCTCGGCCATGCCGCCGCGCCCGATCAGCTCACCCACCTCATACCGGCCGGCGAGCACGCGCGGAACGTTGTCTACCACTTGTCCTCCTTGTTGTGGCGGGCCGATCCTCCGGCGCCGCCGCACATGGCGCACCCGTTCAGGGTATCGCCGTTGGTCCAGCCTTCCGCAGATTGGGGGCGGAAAGGAGTGGCGGGTGCGTGATTTCGCTCTCCCGCGGGGGCTCTGCGTGTGGGGGGCCGTTGTGCGCGCTCATCCCCGACGACGCGCGCGATACCCCCACCGCGAAGCGCGAGCACGCGGGCGCGAACCGGCCGGGAGCCGGGGGCATGCGGTGCCAGAGTCCTCATTGCACCGCCGCCCGGATGATGTCCCGCACCAGCGGGCCGGCCGCCGATCCGCCGTACGCATCGGTGCCGAGCGCGCCCCCGTGCTCGAGCACCAGGGCGACCGCCACCTGGGGGTCCTCCGCCGGGGCGAACGCGATCATCCAGGCGTGCTGCGGGGCATCGGTGCCGGACTCCGCGGTGCCGGTCTTGGCGGCGATCTGTACGCCAGCGAGCTGGGCCGGCTGCCCGGTGCCCTCGTTGACCACGGAGACCATCATCTCCGTGAGGGTCTCGGCGGTCTGCTCGCTGAAGGGCTGGGAGAGCTCCGAGGGGGAGGCCTCCCGGATCACGCTGAGGTCCGCATCGCGCTCGGTGGCCACGAGGTAGGGGCGCATCAGTACGCCGTCGTTGGCAACGGCCGCTGCCACCAGGGCGTTCTGCAGCACGCTGGTGCGCACGTTCAACTGTCCGATCCCGGTCATGGCCAGCTCGGCGTCCCCGTCCACGGGCGGATAGGCGGAGTTCTGGACCGGCAGGGGCACGGTGAGGTCCGAGGAGAAGCCGAGGGCCTCCGTCATCGCGTGCACGTTCTCGTAGCCCAGCTCGATCGCCATCTCCGCGAAGGTGGTGTTGCACGAGTTACGGAACGCGTAGATGAGCTCCCCGGTATCCGAGACTCCGCAGGCCTGCCCGGCGGGATTACGGATCACGGAATCGGAGCCGGGCAGCGGGAACTGGGCGAGCGTGGGCACCTCGCTGCGCGCGTGCCGCTCCGGGTCCGCCTCCAGCCAGGCGGCGCTCATGATCACCTTGAAGGTGGAGCCGGGCGCGTACTGGATCCCGCCGGTGGCGCGGTTCTCCAGCGGGCGCCCCTCGGCGCCCAGGAGTGCCTCATAGTTCGTGTCCGCCTCGCCGCGCTGGTGCACGGCCAGCAGGTTCGGATCGTAGGAGGGGGAGGAGTACATCCCCAGGAGCGCGCCCGTGCGTGGATCGATGGCCACCGCCGCGCCGCGCTGGTCACCCAGCGCCGTGGCGATCGCCTCTTGCACGGCCGGATCAATGGTCAGTTCCACCGATCCGCCCTGTGGCTGCCGACCGGTGAAGAGGTCCTGCACCCGGGAGAGCAGGAGCGAGTCCGCGGTGCCGCCCAGCACCGCTCCCTCGGCCCGCTCGATCCCGGTGGAGGCGCTCTGCGCCACCGAGAAGTACCCGGTCAGGTGCGCGTAGAGCTCGCCGGGCGCGTACACCCGCTGGAACTGGAAGAGCTCGTGGCCGGTGGCCTCGGACCACGCCACGTTCTCTCCGGCCACCACGATCGGCCCGCGGTCCACCGCGTACTGCCGGTAGGTGGTGCGCACGTTGAACGCGTTCGCATTGAGCGAGGGCGCCTGGAAGAACTGCACCGCGGTGGTGGAGAGCATGAGGGCCACCAGCATCACGCCGATCACCATGCCGAGCCGCCGAAGGGGAATATTCACCGCTCGCCCCCGTCCTCGAGCCGACGCCACTGCACCGACCCCGCACCGCGGCCGTCCGATCCCTCACCGCGCACCACCTCGTGCTCGGCGGTGCGGTGCTCGGGGGGCGCCACGTCCGGCGCGAGCTCCTGCCCGCCCGCCGGCACCGGCCCCGCCCAGGCCCCCGCTCCGAGTCCCAGCGCGCGCCCCAGCCCGCCCGTCTCCCAGGGCTCGAGTTCCGGCTCGCCGTCCAGCCCCAGCTCAGGCCCCACCTCAGGCGTCCCCGCCGACGGCGCCGCCACCCCCCGCCTGCCCCGGCCCCCGCGCGGGGCTAGAACGGCATCCAGCACATCCGTGGTGAGGGGCGCCGGCTCGGGTGCGGGCTCGCGGGCCTCGTTGGAGATCCGCAGCAGCAGCCCCACGATGATCCAGTTGGAGATCAGCGAGGATCCGCCGTGCGCCATGAACGGCAGCGTCAGGCCGGTCAGCGGGATCAGGCGGGTCACGCCGCCGATCACCACAAAGCACTGGAAGGCCACCACGAACGCGAGCCCGCCGCACAGCAGCTTCCCGAACCCGTCCCGCACGCCGATCCCGGTGCGGATCCCGCGCTCGGTGAACACCAGGTACATGGCGAGCACGGCCAGCAGGCCGGTGAGCCCGAGCTCCTCGCCGAGCGTGGCCCAGATGAAGTCGGAGTTCGCGTACGGAACCAGGTACGGATATCCCTCACCCCAGCCCGTGCCGAACAGCCCCCCGTTCGCCATCCCGAACAACCCCTGCACCACCTGGTAGGAGCCGCCGGGGGAGCGTTCGTACATCTCCGGCTCCAGCGCGTGCAGCCACACGTCCACGCGCGCCATCACGTGGGGGAACGCCTGCGCCGCCGCGAACGCCCCGGCCGCGAACAGCCCGAGCCCCAGCACGATCCAGGAGACCCGCTCGGTGGCCACGTACAACATGGCCACGAAGAACCCGAAGAACAGCAGCGAGGTCCCCAGATCCCGCTGGAACACCAGCACGAACACCGCCATGGCCCACGCCACCAGGATCGGCCCGAGGTCTCGCAGCCGCGGCAACTGCACCCCGAGCACCCGGGGACCGGCCAGCGCGAGGTTGTCCCGCGCATCCACCAGGTACCCGGCAAAGAAGATGGCCAGGCAGATCTTGGCGAGCTCGCCCGGCTGGAAGGAGACCAGGTCCCCGATCCCGATCCAGATCCGCGAGCCGTTGATGGTGCGCCCGAGCCCCGGCACCAGCGGCAGCAGCAGCAGCCCCAACCCCGCGATCAGGAAGAGGTAGGTGTAGCGCTTCATGATCCGGTGGTCCCGGAACAGCCACACCACCACGGTGGCCGCCACCATCCCGAGCAGCATCCACACGAGCTGCCGCGGCGCGAACCCCGAGGCCTGCCCGCGCGCTGCGTAACTCAGATCCAGCCGGTAGATGGCCGCCAGCCCGATCCCGGTCAGCGCCACCGCGGTGGGCAGGATCACCGGGTCCGCGTACGGCGCCTTCCACCGCACCAGCAGGTGCACCAGCACCGCGAGCGCCGTGAACACCCCGGAGTGCATCAGGATGTTGACGGGCACCTGCTCGTTCATCGCGAGCCCCACCTGGATGTACGCGAAGATCCCCAGCCCCACGGCCAGCACCAACAGCACCAGCTCGAATCCGCGCCCGGTGCTCACCCGCTCATGCGTGACGGTGGCCATCTACATCACTTCTGGACTGGGGCTGACGGTGGGGATCGGCACGGGTGGGTCCGGCACGAACACGGTAGGCCCGTCTCCCGGGATCTCCGACGACGCTCCCCCGCCTTCTCCCGTTCCCTCGCCACCATTCGTGGGCAGTTCCGTCGGCAGGGCAGTGGGCAGGTCCGTCGCCTCTTCGGTCCCGGCAGCGGGCTCCAGCAGCTCCGAGTTGGGCCCGCCCGACTTCCGGGAGGTGCTGTACCCGCGCTCGGGCGCCACGAGTTCGCTGCGCAGGTTCTCCACCACCTGCTCGGCCTCCTCGAGGGAGCCGCGGGTGATCGGGGACTGCAGGCGGTTCTTGGCCAGACCCGTCAGCCGGGAGACCTCGATGTCCGTGCGCTCGTGGAGTTCCGCGAACGTGATGGGGCCCAGGGTCTGCGGAATCCCGCGGTACAGGGAGACCCAGCCGTCGTCGTCGGCCACGAAGTACTGGGTCTGGGTCCAGCGGTACCCGGCGAACATGCCACCCGCAAGGAGACCCAGGATCAGCAGCAGGCCGATGACGGCACCCAGGCGTCGCCGTCGACGGGGAAGGGGGGTCTCCTCCTCCGGGTCCGCCTCCGTGCGGGGGGTGAGCGCGGCGGCCTTGGCGGCGGAACTGCCCCCACCGCCCGGGGTGGAGGCGCGGGAGAGGGCCCAGGACTTGTTGGCGGCCGCGCCCACGATCTGGGGCACGGTGGAGAGGGAGGAATCGGAGGGGACGGAGCCGGTGGCCACCACGTCACACACGATCACGGTGACGTTGTCCGTGCCGCCCGAGCGCAGCGCCAGGTCCACGAGCTTGTCCGCGCACTCGGCCGGATCCTTCTCGCGGTTCATGGTCTTCTCGATGGTCTCGGCGGCCACCATCCCGGAGAGGCCGTCCGAGCAGAGCAGCCAGCGGTCCCCGGGGCGGGCCTCGCGCACGGATTCGTCAAGGGTGACCTCGCCCGCGGTGTCCCCGAGCGCGCGCAGGATCATGTTGCGGTTGGGGTGGACCTCCGCCTCCTCGGCGGTGATGCGGCCCGTGTCCACCAGGTGCTGGACGTAGGTGTGGTCCTGGGTGACCTGTGTGAGGCGCTCGGCGCGCAGCAGGTAGGCGCGCGAATCGCCGATGTGGACCATGCCGAGCTTGTTGCCGCTGCGCAGGATCGCGATGGCGGTGGTGCCGAGGCCGGCCAGATCGGAGTCCTGCTGGGAGCGGTCCATCAGCTCATCGTGGGCGGACTCGATCGCGTCCCGCAGGAGGGGGAGGAGGTTGTCTGCGGGGGGCACGTCCCCATCGAGCGGGGCCAGGTGGGCCACCGCCACCGAGCTCGCGATGTCACCGCCTGCCGGGCCGCCCATCCCGTCCGCGAGGACCAGCAGGTGGGGGCCCGCGTAGCCGGAGTCCTGGTTGTTGGAGCGGACGAGCCCCACATCGGAGCGAGCGGCGTAGTGGAACTGGACGCTCACCGGGTGAGCTCCATGGAGGACTGCCCGATCTGCACCACGTGCCCCAGCCCGATCTGGGTGGGCTCGGTGATCCGCTGCCCGTTCACGAACGTCCCGTTGGTGGATCCCATGTCCTCCACGAACCACGCGTCCCCCGTGGGGAAGAAGCGCGCGTGCCGCGAGGAGGCGTACTCGTCATCCAGTACCAGCGAACAGGACTGCGCCCTCCCGACGACGATCGCGCTCTTTCCCAGCGGCACCGACGTCCCAGCGAGCTTGCCCGCCGTCATCCGTAGCCGGCTGGGTGGGCGGCCCTGGGTGCGCTCCGGGGTGCGCGGGGGGAGGCCGGGGGCCGAGGAGGTGGGTCCGATGGGCCGCGGGGCTGAGGATCCGGGGGTGGCGCCTGCGGCGGGGGAGGCCTGGCGGGCGTCCCGGCCCCGGCCGCGGCGGCTGCGCTTGGCGGGTTGCTGGGCGCGGCCGCGGCCGCGCGGGGTCACGCGGGTGACCGAGTAGAGGTCCTGGCGGAGCACCGAGATGGCCGCCCACACGAAGATCCACAACAGGAGGAGGTAGGACAGGCGAAGGACCGTCATGGCGAGTTCGCTCATGGGGGTCCTTTCGGGTGGGGCGCGGGCTGGGAGGTGGGCCAGCCTACGGGAGTCAGGCGTCGTCGTCGGGGCGGGTCCAGAAGAGGATGCGGGTGCGGCCGATGGTCAGCGTGTTGCCGTCCACCAGCGTGGCGGCGTCCACCTTGTGGCCCTCCACGTACATGCCGTTGGTGGAGCCGAGATCGCGGGCCACCACGCCGCGGGGGGTGACGCGCAGTTCGAGGTGCCTGCGGGAGACGCCGGCGTCGTCCACCACGATGTCCGCGTCCGAGCCGCGGCCGATCACCGTGACGGTGCCGGTGAGGAGGTAGCGCTGGCCATCGATATCGATGATCGGGTGGTCCTCGGAGGGCGTGTCCGTGGTGGCGGGGGCCACGTTGCCGCGGCGGGTGGAGGAGGTGACCTCGAAACGGCCGGTGGTGAGCTCCGGGGAGGTCTCGAACGTGACGCGCACCGGGCCCACAAAGTTGTAGGCCTGCTGGGCGGCGTGCTCGGTGGCGGCGGCCTCGATCTCCGCGGCCAGGGCCTCGGCGCCCCACTGCTCGATCTGGTCCTCGTCGGTGGCGGAGAGGATGACCTCGAACTCGTTGGGCACCACGGTGCGGCCGCGGGCCACGGCCACGGCGCGATCGTCCATGTCCTTGCGGATGGCGCTCGCGATCTCCACGGGCTTCACCTCGGAGCGGAAGGCCTTGGAGAACGCGCCGTTGACAACGCGCTCCACGCCGCGCTCGAAGCGGTCGAGGAATCCCATGTTCGCCTCCTCTCCTTGGGTGGGCACTCGTGGTTTCAATGCTAGTCGCCGGGAGGGTGGGTTCCCAGCAGGCAGGGCTGTGGTCACCGTGACACCCCCGATTCCGTGAGGGTGCGCCAAATTTCCGTGAGGGTGCGCCAGATTGGGTGAGAGTCGGCCCGCCCGAGGTGGAAGAGTCTCCACCATCTGGGGGAACGGCCCGGAGCGTGGCCACCAGGCGAGGCGCAAACGGAAGGCGCGCACCCGTCGTCGGGAATGGCAATCGGCACGGAAACCGGCGCGCCAACCCCGCGACTCAGGCACCCTAGAGGTATGACCACCATCGACACCGCAATCGAGAGGCCCCGACTGGTCGATCCGACCCCCGTCAAGGAGCCCACCCTGGCCCTCTGGGCGCTCGCGGTCGCGTGCCTGGTGGCGGCCATCGGCGTGGTGGCGATCGGGCTGGGCCTCATCTGGATGTGGCAGGGCCTCGGCCCCGATCGCACGTTCCGCGCCGCGCACCTGCCGTTCTTCGGCGCGATCTCGATCGGCGTGGGCGCGTTCCCGCTGTTCGGCGCGGTCGGCTACCTGATCGTGCGCAACCGCGAGTGGTTCACGTGGATGCTGATCCTCACCCTGCCGCTGATCGCCGTGGTGGCGCTGGTTCTGCTGACCTGAGCAATTAGTCCAGGAAGCTGTCCACCAGCTTCCACTCGCCGTCCACCCACTCGAAATCGAAGTAGACGTCCTCGGTGAGCCGCGGCGTATACACCTGCAGGGTGCCGCTCGAGTCCTCGATCCAAGTCTCATCGGTGATGACGGTGGCGTGGACGCGGGCCTTTCCGTCCGTGGGGCCGTTGATGACCAGGTTGTCCATCGTGACGTACTGGGCGCCGCCGTAGATGGTGAGGTCGTCTGTGGCGATCGCGTTCACCACGTCCGCCCAGTATTCGCAGTACCCCGTCATCTCGAGGCAGATCGACTCCAGCTCCGCGGTGTCCCCAGTGGCCGCCGTCCAGTTGATCACGTCCATCACGTGGCCCGTGAACGCGAACAATCCCGGCCCGTCCTCGCTCATCTCCGGCGCCTCGGGCTCGGGGGTGGTCTCGCGGAGGGGCTGCACGGAGTCCGGCCGCTCCGGGGCATCGACGACGGCGGGCCCCCCTTCCGTGGGGACGTTCCCCTCCGTTGGGGTCGGCTCGGGTTCTGTGGTGGGTGCAAGGCTGGGCTGGGTGGTGGGTGCCACCGTGGGCTCGGTGGTGGGCTCGGCGTCAGCCGGGGACGAGGTGGGCTCCGCCGCCGGTGTCGCTGGACCGGGAGTCACCACGGGCCCCGGCGTTGGCGCCTCAACGGAGGTCTGCGCCGGGGAGGTGGGAGTCACCGGATCAGAGCCGCCCGAGCACGCCGTGAGTCCCACGGCCAGGGCGGCCGCCCCCGCACCGATTCGCCATTTCCGCAGAGAGAACATGGTTCGAGGCTAACCGGGGGTGTCCCATATCGCCCGCCGGGGTCGCCCGTCAGCCTCCTGACCTGCGACGTTGTGTGGGAAACGGTGGCCGGTCACGGGTCATAGCCCTGCTGGGCACGGTTGGAGGCGAGACCTGGCCACCCGCCGACGGGAGGAATGAGCAGACCCGGCCGCGCGCCGGGAGGAGCCGTGGCGAGACCCGGCCACCCGCCGTCGGGACGCCGTTGGATGAGGCCCGGCCACCCGTCGTCGCCACACCTCCGGACGAAACCCGGCCACTCGTCGTCGGGGCGCCGGAGTTAGAAGGTGGACGTGTCGATGACGTAGCGGTAGCGGACCTCGGAGCCGACCACGCGATCGTAGGCGGCGGTGATGTCCTCGCCGCCGATGACCTCGACCTGGGCGGCGAGGCCGTGGGTGGCGCAGAAGTCGAGCATCTCCTGGGTCTCCTTGATGCCGCCGATCTGCGAGCCGGCGAGCACGCGCGAGCCGTTGACCAGCGGGCCGAGGTGCATCTCGAAGCCGTGCTCCGGCAGGCCCACGTTGGCGAGCACGCCGCGGGGCTTGAGGGCGCGGAGGTAGGAGCCGAGGTCGGTGGTGTCGGAGATGGTGGAGATCATGAGGTCGAAGGTGCCGCGGAGTTTCTTGAGCGCGCCGGGCTCCGAGGTGGCGTGGAGGGCGGTGGCGCCGAACCTTCTGGCGTCCTCCTCCTTGGAGCGGGTCTGGGAGATGACGTGGACCTCGGCGCCCATCGCGGCCGCGATCTGCACGCCCATGTGGCCGAGGCCGCCCATGCCGATGATGGCCACCTTGGTTCCCGGACCCGCGCCCCAGCGGCGCAGCGGGGAGTACATGGTGATGCCCGCGCAGAGGAGGGGGGCGGCCTGATCGAGGGGGATCTCGTCTGGGATACGGCAGACGTAGTCCTCGTTGACCACGATCGAGGTGGAGTAGCCGCCGTGGGTGGGCTGGCCGTCGCGGCCGGTGCCGTCGTAGGTCCAGACGGTGCCGCGGAGGGTCTCGTTGCCGGTGCAGAACTGTTCGTGGTGGTCCCGGCACTGCTCGCACTCGCCACACGAGTCCACGAAGCACCCCACCCCCGCGTGGTCTCCGGGTGCGTACTTCCCGACGGCGGAGCCCACCTCCCGTACGACGCCCGCGATCTCGTGGCCCGGCACGAGTGGATAGTTGACTTCGCCCCACTCGCCGCGCGCGGTGTGGATGTCCGAGTGGCAGATGCCGGCGAACTGGATGTCGATGAGGACGTCCTTGGGGCCGAGTTCGCGGCGCTCGATCTCGATGCGCTCGAACGGGGTGGTGGGGGAGGAGGTGGCGTAGGCGATCGCGGTGGTGGTCATGGGGGTGATTCTTCCGCAGGTGGCGGGGTGGTGGGGCTCTTCCGTTTCGAGATGGATAGCGTGGCGGGGTGATGGGGCCCTTCCGTTAGACAGCGGTGGTGCGGCGGCTCAGGATTGGGGGATGGCGAACAACGCGAATCCGGGCGGGGGAGTCCCGCCGCGCGGCGAGGGGTTCGATCCCTACGCGCCGCCCGGAAAGGGGGCCGACGCGGGAAACCCCTACGCGCCACCCGGGAAAGTGCCC
>JAUNRP010000044.1 GCA_030544165.1 bacterium | reverse complement strand
GGTCCGGGCGGCGCACCGGGCGGCCCGCGAGCCGGAGGCCCTCGAAGGCCTGGGGGCTGGTGACCTCGTGCACCAGGTGGAGGTCGATGTAGAGCAGGTCCGGCTCACCGTTCTCGCCGCGGCGCACGATGTGCCGCTCCCAGACCTTCTCGGCCAGTGTGCCGCTCATCTCATTCTCCTGTGTGTCTCACATGCTGGTTGCATCTCACGCTTTGAGATGTCAATATCGAGCTATGGACAACTCTAGTGGAGTCGGCGTTCTGGACAAAGCCGCGACCGTGCTGTCCGCCCTCGAGGCAGGACCGGCAACGCTCGCCCAACTCGTGAATGCCACGCATCTCGCCCGTCCCACGGCCCATCGGCTCGCCGTGGCCCTCGAATTCCACCGTCTCGTAGCGCGAGACATGCAGGGCCGCTTCGTGCTCGGACCCCGGCTCGCGGAGCTCGCCTCGGCCGCCGGCGAGGACCGCCTGCTCGCGGCCGCCGGGCCCGTGCTCAACGTGCTGCGGGACCACACCGGCGAGTCCGCCCAGCTCTACCGCCGCCAGGGGGACCAGCGCATCTGCGTGGCCGCCGCCGAGCGCCACATGGGCCTGCGCGATTCCATCCCGGTGGGCGCCACGCTCTCCATGTTGGCCGGGTCCGCCGCCCAGATCCTGCTCGCCTGGGAGGAGCCGGACCGCCTCCACCGCGGCCTGCACGGCGCCTCCTTCACCGCCACCGTCCTCTCCGCTGTCCGACGGCGGGGCTGGAGCCAGTCCGTTGCCGAGCGTGAGCCCGGGGTGGCGTCCGTCAGCGCGCCGGTGCGCGGGCCGTCCGGCCGTGTGATCGCGGCGGTCTCGGTGTCCGGTCCGATCGAGCGGATGAGCCGCCAGCCGGGCCGGATCCACGCCGCCGCCGTGGTGAGCGCCGCGAACCGGCTCACCGAGGTGCTGCGGCGAACGGACGAGGAGGCGCAGCAGGCGGCGAGCTCCGCGCAAGCAGCCGAAGCCGCCGGGTAGCGGCGCTCCTGCCGCCTCGGCCGGCTTGCTCTCAGTCCTCCCGGGTAACCCGGAACCAGCGGTAGCCGTACCCCTCGAGGCTCACCTCCAGCGTGCCGCGGTGATCCATGGCCGCCTGTCCGTCCAGGAGGTCCTCCACGGTGTCCTCCTCCCCCAGCACGCCGGTGAGCGTGACGGTCACGGGCGTGGGCGCGAAGTTGTGGAGCGCGAGGATGGCGGAGGTGTCGAGGCTCACCGTGTGGGCGAGGACGCTGGGCGCCTCCTGCTCCACCACCGCGAACTCTCCCCACCCGATCTCGTGGTGCATCCGGCGGATTCCGATGAGCTCGCGGAAGAAGGACCAGAGCGAGAAGGGATCGTGCTGCTGGTCCATCACGTTCACGTGCTCTGGGCCGTATCCGTCTGGGGCCGGGCGCTGGATGAGCCGGGAGGGCGGGGCATCCGAGAAGCCGCCGTTCTTCGTGGGGCTCCACTGCATGGGGGTGCGCACGGACATGCGGCCCTCGGCCTCCACGTCCTCCCCCATGCCGATCTCCTCGCCGTAGTAGATACAGGGAGTGCCGGGTAGGGAGAACATCAGCGAGTAGGCCATGCGCACCCAGCGGGGATCACCGCCCAGCATGGGTGGAAGCCGGCGCTTGATGCCCCGGTCGAAGATCCGCATCGATTCATCCGGTGCGAACGCCTCGAAGACCTCCTGGCGTTCCTCCTCGGTGAGCTTGTCGAGGGTCAGCTCATCGTGGTTGCGCAGGAAGTTGGCCCACTGGCACATGGGGTGGATCTCCGGGCGTGACTCCACCGCCTCGATGAGGGGCGCGGGATCATGGCGCGCGAAGGCGAGCCACGCCGCCTGCATCCCGATGAAGTCGAACATCATCTGCAACTGGTCCCCCCTCTCGCCGCCGAAGTACTCGTACTGCTCGGCATGGGGCACGTTGACCTCGCCGAGCATGACGGCGTCACCCTTCCGGCGGCCGAGGAATCCCCGCAGCGTGCGGAGGACATCGTGGGGATCGGCGGCCACGGTCTTTGGCCCCGCAACGTCCTTGTTCTTCAGCAGGAAGGGCACCGAGTCCACCCGGAAGCCGTCCATTCCGAGCTCCAGCCAGAACCCGATGGTGCGGGTGAGCTCATCGATCACCCTGGGGTTCCCGAGGTTGAGGTCGGGCTGGTGGCGGTAGAAGTGGTGCAGGTACCACTCCCCCGTCCGCTCGTCCTTCTCCCAGATGGAGTCCTCCTCGTCCGGGAACATCACCTCATCCGAGGTGTCGCCCGGCTCGGTGTCACGCCAGACGTAGAAGTCGCGGAACTCGTTGGTGGTGGATCTCCGCGAGGCCACGAACCACGGGTGCTGGTCCGAGGTGTGGTTCACGATCAGGTCCGCGATCACGCGGATGCCGCGGGAGTGGGCGGTCCGGATCACCTCCACGAGGAGGCCGTGGTCCCCCAGCCGCTCGTCCACACCGTAGAAGTCCTTGATGTCATAGCCGTCGTCCCGGGCCGGGCTCGGATAGAACGGCATGAGCCAGAGCGTGTTGACGCCGAGCTGGGCGAGGTAGTCGATGCGCTGGAGGAGGCCCGCCATGTCTCCCACGCCGTCGCCGTCCGCGTCCAGGTAGGTCTCGATATCGAGGCAGTAGATGATCGCGCTCTTCCACCACAGGTCGCTCGTGTCCGTGATCAGCATCCCTCCATCCGAACCGATAGCGGCGGGTCCGGCAACCGGAGCCAGTCGCTCGTGTGATGCGTGGGAGCCGCGCGAGTGCGCGGCAGGCGTGAACTAGCGCGGGCCGGACCCCGGCGACTTCGTGAGGGAGAAGAGAATGAACGCGGGCACCGCACTCAGCTTGGCAAATTCCTCCGGGAACTCGCGCTCCATCGAGGGAGCGGGCCGGGGCTCCACGATCCGCTCAATCGCGAAGCCCGCAGCCTGGAACTCCTCCACGAGGGTCTGGAGGGGAATGCGTCGGTAGCGCACGCGCCAGCCGCTCCGCCAGGTCTCCTCCACCATCTCGTCCGCGAAGTAGCTGCCTCTGTGCCGGCGCCAGGCGTCCATCGGGTGGTGGGTGGAGAGGACCAGGCGTCCCCCGGCCCGCAGGACGCGGCGGAGTTCGCGGAGGGCGGGAACCGGGTCCTCGAGGTAGTGGATGACGAGCGCCATCACGGCCCGCTCGAACGAGGCGTCCGGGATCCAGTCGAGGGGCTCGTGGAGGTCGTGGACCCGGAAGGTTCCCCGGCCACCGGTGCGCGCCGTGGCCATCTCCACGAGCCGGGGGCTCGCGTCGAATCCCGTGACGGTGGCGCCACGCGCGAGCAACTCCTCGGCGTAGAACCCGGGCCCGCATCCGGCGTCGAGGACGTCGAGGCCGGAAATGTCCCCAAGCAGCTCCAGGACGGCGGGGCGGTCGTAGTGCGCGTTGTACGCACTCGCCTCGGCGTGGCCTGCGAACCCGTCCGCGAACTCCTCGTAGCCGCTGTGCGGATCGGTCAACGGCACGCTCACGCCACCTGTCGCAGGCCCGCTCACGCCACCTGCTCGCGCGCCGTCACGAACGCGTCCACGCAGGCGCGCACGTCCTCCTCCGTGTGGGCGGCAGAGAGCTGGACCCGGATACGGGCCAACCCACGCGGAACCACGGGGAAGGTGAACGCGATCACGTACACACCCAGGGCGAGCATGGCATCGGCGACGTCGGCGGCCAGGCGAGCTCCGTCGTCGCCGGGGAACATGACCGCGTGGATGGCGTGCTCGCCGGGGAGGACCTCGAACCCCGCCTCCTCCATCAGGGAGCGGAAGAGGGCGGACATGGACCGGAGGTTGGCGCGGCCGTTATCGGCCTCCCGGGCGAGGCGGAGGGCCACGCGCGCCCCGGCCACCACGGAGGGGGCCACGGAGTTGGAGAAGAGGTAGGGGCGGGCGCGTTGGCGCAGGAGGTCCACGATCTCGGTGCGTGCGGCGATGAAGCCGCCGGAGGCGCCGCCGAGCGCCTTGCCGAATGTGCTGGAGATGATGTCGATCCGGTCCTGGACGCCGAAGTGTTCGGGGGTGCCGGCGCCTGTGGCCCCGATGAAGCCGGTGGCGTGGGAATCGTCCACCATGACGAGGGCCTCGAACTCCTCGGCGAGGTCGCAGATCTCGGGCAGGGGGGCCAGGTAGCCGTCCATGGAGAAGACGCCGTCCGTGACCACGAGGATGCGGCGGGCGCCGCCGTCCCTGGCTGCCTGGAGTTGGGCGCGCAGGTCCTCCATGTCCGCGTTCTGGTAGCGGAAGCGGGCGGCCTTGGAGAGGCGGACGCCGTCGATGATCGAGGCGTGGTTGAGCTGGTCGGAGATGATGGCGTCCTCCGGGCCGCAGAGGACCTCGAAGATGCCGCCGTTGGCGTCGAAGCAGGAGGAGAAGAGGATCGAGGCCTCCTGGCCCACGTATTCGGCCACCTCCCGCTCCAGGTCCGTGTGCTGGGTCTGGGTGCCGCAGATGAAGCGGACGGACGCCATGCCGAAGCCCCACTCGTCCAGGGCGTCCCGGGCGGCGGCGATGATCTCCGGGTGGTCCGCGAGGCCGAGGTAGTTGTTGGCGCAGAAGTTGAGCGCCTCCCCCGCCTGGGTGCCCACGCCCGTGCGCTGGGGGGTGGTGAGCTCGCGCTCCTTCTTCCACAGCCCGGCGTCCCGGATCTCCTGGAGTTCTTCTGTGAGCTGGTCCTTGATTCCGTACATCAGTTGCTCCAATCGAAGATGACCTTGCCGCACTGGCCGCTGCGGGCGGTCTCGAATGCCTGCTCCCACTCCTCGGGGGCGAACCGGTGGGTGATGGTGGCGCGAACCTGGTCCCGCAGAGCCTGCGAGGACTGCAGCATGAAGCTCATCCGGTACCAGGTGGAGAACATCTTGCGGCCGTAGATGCCTCGGATCGTGTACATGTTGGTGATCACACGGCCCCAGTCTAGCCCGAACTCCTGGCTCGGGATCCCCAGCAGGGCGATCTCGGCGCCGTGGGTGCAGTTCTCCACGATGTCCCGGAAGGCGCCGGGGGCGCCGGACATCTCGAGGGCGTCGTCGAAGCCCTCGGTCATGCCGAGGTCCTCGCGCACCTGCTCGAGGGGGGTCTCGCGGGTGTCTACGGCCCGCGTGACGGCGCCGATCTCGCGGGCCAGGGCGAGGCGGGTCTCCGAGCGGTCCGTGATCACGATGTGGCGGGCGCCCGCGTGGCGCACCACGGAGGCCGCCATGATGCCGATCGGTCCGGCGCCGGTGATGAGGACGTCGTTGCCCCCGAGCTCTGACTGGAGGGCGGTGTGCACGGCGTTGCCGAGCGGATCGAAGAGGGCTCCGAGGTCCGGATCGATCACCTCGTGCTGCACCCAGACGTTGGAGGCGGGGACCACCACGAAGTCCGCGAAGGCGCCGTCCCGGTTGACGCCGATCGAGTTGGTGCGGATGCACATGTGGCGCCGGCCGGAGCGGCAGTTACGGCACCGGCCGCACACCACGTGGCCCTCCACGGAGACGCGGAGGCCCACCCGGAGCTCGTCCCGCCCGTCACCCTCGGTGACGCCGGGGCCGATCTCCACGATCTCGCCGTAGAACTCATGGCCAATGGTCATCGGGGGATGGAGTTGCTCGGCTGCCCACGGATCCCAGTCGAGGATGTGGAGGTCCGTGCCGCACAGGCCGGCCCTCATGACCCGGATCTTGACCTCGCCCGTTCCGGGCTGCGGCTCCGGGATCTCCCGGAGCTCGAGACCGGGTCCCGCCTGCGTCTTCATCAGCGCACGCACGTTCGTCCTCCTGGGTGTGGGGTGGTTCCCACACTATCGGGAGCGGCCAGGAGCCTTGGCAGCGGGTGAACGGAATTCCGCCCGGGCAAGCACAAAGGCCCTCCATTTCTGGAGGGCCCTTTGTAGCCCCGACCGGATTCGAACCGGCGCCGCCGCCTTGAGAGGGCGGTGTCCTAGGCCGCTAGACGACGGGGCCTTGAGCAGCGAAGAGAAACGTTACCCGTTTCCCGGATTCTGCTTCAACTCGCGGGAACGTGACGTTCGTCGCGCGTTGGCTGGGGTACCAGGACTCGAACCTAGAATGACGGAACCAGAAACCGTTGTGTTGCCAATTACACCATACCCCAAGGGGGTACCTGGCCTTTCGGCCGTGCACCGAACGTCTACTTTACCCGAACGCCCCGCCGGCACCCAACCAGAACCCGCGTGCGGAAGGCCACAACCGGGGTGATCTCGGTTACGATCTGCCCGTACCCGAGCTCCAGGAATCAGATGACATCCCAGTTTCGCCGCCTGTGCCTCGCCGCAGCGGGGGCCCTCATGCTGGGGGCGTGCACGCCGTCGATCCCCCAACCCGGGGAGACGGAAACCGAGGCGGCCACGGAAGCCGCGCCCACCGCCGAGCCCGTGCCACTGGACTCCTTCGAGCTGAGCGGACTCGCGGAACTCGGCTACGAGGTGAACCCCGGCGTGGCGTCCGAGAACCTGGTGCAGTGGCAGTCGCCGGGATGCCAGGTGCAGGCGCTGGTGGCGCCGAGTGTGGGAACCGGGGATGACGCCGCGGACTCCGTGGCGTCCTTCGACCTCCTCGGGCCCGAGTTCCAGGACCTACGGGAAGACGGCTGGGTCCAGTTGCCCCTCGCCACTGGCGGCACCCTCAGGATGCCGGTGCGGACCGGGGTGTTCGAACTGGAGGGCGCGGCGGTGCCGGTGAACATCGCGGCGCGCGCGGTGGGTGAGGTCCAGACCCTGTTCGTCATCACGCACACGTGCGCGGAGGACGCGCCGCATCCCACGAGCCTCGCGGACGTGATCCAGCGGATCGTGCTGACCGGGGTGCTGAACCCGGACGCGTGAGTGCCTGCGGGGCTGGCGGGGTGACGGCGGCGTGCCTGCGGGTCGGCGGGGTGCCTGCGGAGCGGCGGCGGGCTGGCCGCGCCCTACTTCTTCCCGGCCGCCTGGGCCCTCTGGATGGCCGCCCACTCGTCCCGCAGCCCCACGGTGCGGTGGAAGAGCATGGGCTCATCCGGATCCGCGGCGAAGTAGCCGAGCCGCTCGAACTGCACCACCTCGCCGGGCGCAACGTCCGCGAGCGCCGGCTCCGCCTTGGCGTGGCGCACCTGGAGGGAGTCCGGATTGAGGTCATCCAACGGCTCGCCGGTACGGGCGCCGGGGACCTCCGCGGAGAAGAGGCGGTCATAGAGGTGGGCCGTGGCATCCACGGCGTGGTCCGCGGAGACCCAGTGCATGGTGGACTTCACGCGCCTACCATCCGGCGCGTTTCCGCCGCGGGTTTCCGGATCATAGGTGGCGAGCACCTCGATCACGTTCCCGTCCTCGTCCTTCACCACGTCCGTGGCGGTCACGAAGTACGCCCCGCGCAGCCGCACCTCGCGCCCCGGGGAGAGGCGGAAGAACTTGGGCGGCGGCACCTCGGCGAAGTCCTCGCGCTCGATGTAGAGCGAGCCTGTGAACGGAACGGAACGGACGCCGTCGTCGGGGTTCTCCGGGTTGTTGACCACCTCGAAGTGCTCCACCACCGGCGCCCCGTCCGACCCCACGGGCCAGTTGGTGAGGGTGAGCTTGACGGGGTCCAGCACGGCCATCCGGCGCTGGGCGGTCTCGTTGAGCTGGCGGCGCACCACGGCCTCGAACGCCTCGAAGGCGTGGCGGGCGTTGGTGCGCGAGTTGCCGATCTCGGCCAGGAACTCCTGGATGGCGCTCGCCGGGTAGCCGCGCCGCCGCATGCCGCGCAGGGTGGGCATCCGGGCGTCGCTCCAGCCGTCCACCACGCCGTCGTCCACCAGCTTCTTGAGCCGCCGCTTGGAGGTCACCGTGTGCGTGAACTCCAGGCGGGCGAACTCGATCTGCTTGGGGGTCTCGAACGGGAGCGGCAGGTGGGCCAGGAACCAGTCGTAGAGCGGGCGGTGCGCATCGAACTCGAGGGTGCACATCGAGTGGGTGACGCCCTCGATCGCGTCCGACTGCCCGTGCGCCCAGTCATACGTGGGGTAGATGACCCACTCGTCGCCGGTGTTGTGGTGGTGGGCGTGCCGGATCCGGTACATCACGGGATCGCGGAGCCACATGTGGTCGCTCTGCATATCGATCTTCGCGCGCAGCGCCATCGCGCCGTCCGGGAACTCCCCCGCGCGCATGCGCCGCAGGAGATCGAGGCTCTCCTCTGCCGGCCGGTCGCGGTAGGGGGATTCCACGCCGGGCGCGCCGTAGCCGCCCTTCTGCTGGGAGATCGCCTCCGCGCTCTGCTCGTCCACGTAGGCGAGCCCCTGCTCCACCAGGTACTCGGCCCACTCGTAGAGCTGCCCGAAGTAGTCGGAGGCGTGGATCACCGCCGCCGGCTCGAAGCCGAGCCACGCGATGTCCTCCACGATCGCGTCCACGTACTCCACGTCCTCCGATTCCGGATTCGTGTCATCGAGCCGCAGCTTGCAGATCCCGCCGAAGTCCCGCGCCACCCCGAAGTCCTGGAAGATCGCCTTCGCGTGCCCGATGTGCAGGTACCCGTTCGGCTCCGGGGGGAACCGGGTCTGGACGCGGGTGTAGGTGCCGTCCGCGAGGTCCTGGCGCACGATCTCGCGGATGAAATCGTGGGCGCCGGGGGCGGTCTCGGGGGAAGTCATGCCCCCCAAATTAGCACCGTTCCGCGGCTGGTCCGTCTGCCCGCCGCCACGCCCCGACGACGTGCGCTCACCTCCCGCTACCCGGGCGCCCATGCCGGGTCCGCCGCCCGACGACGCAGCCCCACCCGCCGTCGTCGGCCCGCCTCCGCTGGACCCGTCACCCGACGACGCAGGCCCACCCGCCGTCGTCGGCGCACCTTGGGCCCCCGCTCCCCCGCCGACGCAGCCCCACCCGCCGCCGTCGCCCCGCCTCTGCTGGGTCTGCCGCCCGACGACGCAGGCCCACCCGCCGTCGTCGGCGCACCTTGGGCCCCCGCTCCCCCGCCCGCTCCCGATGACAATGACACTTGCCAACGAGACATGCGTGTCTTCGCGACGACACGCCGGGGGCTCGCTGGGAACTGTCGTTGTCATCTCGGGCCGGGCTGGGGAACCGGCGGGCGGATCAGCCGCGGGAGGTGCCGGCTACGGCACGGGCGTCCCGAAGCGCGCGGTGAGATGCCAGACATACTTGAGGAGCTGGGGGTCGTGGGTGCGGGCGGCCTCGCCGATGGTGCGCGCGTCGAGGAGGCCGTCGTGGGCGATATCCGTGCCGAGGGTGACGGCTGCTGCGCCACGGAAGTTGGGGTGCCGCTGCAACTCGGCGACAGTGAGCACGCGGCCCTCATGCCACTCCACAGGGATGCCGAGCGAGCTGGCCGTCTCCTCCACGGCGGTGCCGCGGAAGGAGGGATCCAGCACGATCGCCTCCACGTCCTCCTCCAGCGTGACGCCGCCGTGGATGTGGGCCTCCACATAGGCGTCCAGGCGGCCGCCCTCGAGCTTCTCGGTGGCGTCATCGCGAGGAGTGGCAGCGAACGCATCCGCCAGCGGGAGGAGGTCGCAGCGCTGGGCGGTGGCCAGGCGCTCCGGCTCGAACACCGAATCCGGGAAGCAGAAGGTGGCGCGATCGAGCGTGGCCTCGGCGAGGCGGAGGTGGGAGGAGCCGAAGCGCGGCGCGCCCCCGAGCGGGTGGCTCCGGTGGTTGAGGGCGCCGTAGGTGGGGCGGTGGTCGGGCGGGGCGTCATCGTAGGCGCCGCCAAATAGGCGGTGTTCCCAGAGCCAGCGCGCGCCGCCGGGGTGCGCGGTGAGTCTGCCCGCGCTGGTGCCCGTGGCGAACTGGGAGAGGTAGCGGCCGCTGCGCGCGATCGCGTCCAGCGTGGTGCCGCCGCCGCGGGCTGCGCGGTCCGGGTGGAAGTTGAGGGTGATGCGCAGGCTCCGGTCCAGCGGGGTACCCGTGGCGCGCGCGGCAACGTAGGCAAGGGCGGCTGCTGCCCAGGGGTTCGTTCCGCGCATGGCTTGATGCTCGCACGCTCGGGCGCCTGCGCCGAAGTGTGACACAGTTCACATTTCCACAGGTCGAACATCTGTTCGTCTTTGTCAGTGTTCCTTGGCAGAATAGGGGTATGAGGGGGCAGATAGAGAGACTCAGCGCGGCGGTCGCCACGCTCTCTGAGGCGTGTGAGAGCGCGCTGCCCGCGGCGCTTTCGGCGGGTGCGGATGGCCCCGCCGGGGCTGGTCAGATGACGGACGCGGGACTCGTGGCGGTCCTGCGTGCGGTCGGGGAGGTGACCAAGCAGTCGGAGGCACTGAGCGCGGTGATCGCGGGGGAGATTGCGCGGCGCTCCCCCATCGAGGCCCGCGGGGAGGGGCTGGCAAAGAGGTCCGGATTCTCCACACCCGGCCGGATGGTCGCAGCCTCACGGGGCGGGAAGGTGGGGCGTGGCGCCGAGCTGGTGAAGGTGGGCGAGGGAACTGCTCCGCGTCAGTCCCTGACCGGAGAGGAACTCCCCGCGGCCCACCCGCATGTTGCTGCGGCGCTTCACGCTGGGGACATCGGCGTGGACGCCGCCCACCTGATCATCACGATGCTGGATCGGGTGAGCGCCCGGGCGAACCCGGTGGAACTCGAGGCCACAGAGGAGTTGCTCGCCAGGCAGGCGGCAGAGTTCCCACTCGAACAGCTCGAGAAGTTGGTCAAGTACGCAGAGGCCCGCCTGGATCCGGACGGGCTGGCGCCCAAGGAAGAGGATCAGTACGCCGCGCGCTCCCTGGTGATGCGGGAAGACGCGAACGGCATGCTGCACCTGCGTGGGATGTTCGATCCGGTCACGGGCGCGCCCATCAAGCTGGCACTCCAGGACTACGCGGAGGCGAGGATGCGTGAGGCGCGTGGGAACAACGCGCCGGGAGCGCCGGAGGGCGCTGCGGGCGCTGTGTGCGAGACCCGCACGGTGGCGCAGATCCAGGCAGATGGGCTGGCGGACTTCATAGCGCACGTGCGCGGCTGCGATCAGAAGGACTTCACGATGTCCTCCGTGACCATGGTGGTGCGGGTGGATCTCCAGGATCTCGAGTGCCGGCTGGGCGGGGCGGGCATCGCCACCATCGATGGAATCGGGCAGCCCATCTCGGCTGAGGCCGCGCGGAAGCTCGCCGCGAACGCACACCTGATTCCCGCAGTTTTCGACGGCGATTCGGTGCCGTTGGACCTTGGCCGCACGGCGCGTACGTTCACACGCAGCCAGGTGCACGCCCTCTGGGAGCGGGACGGTGGCTGTGCGAAGTGCGGCCAGACCCAGTTCGTGGAGGCCCACCACGTGAAATGGTGGTGGCGCCACGGTGGCCGCACCGATCTCGGCAACGGGGTCCTGCTGTGCAGCCGATGTCACCACACCATCCACCGCGACGAGTGGGAGATCCACCTCCGCGGAAATCCAGGCGAGGTCTGGTTCATACCCCCGGCCCATGTGGACCCGGGCCGAGAACCCAGGCGCGCCGCAGCGAATCCGCGGAGGCGCGCGAGTCCGGCTGCGTGAGATCGAGGCG
>JAUNRP010000043.1 GCA_030544165.1 bacterium | reverse complement strand
GGACGACTCGATCGTCCGCGGCAACACCCAGCGCGCGCTCGTGCGGATGCTGCGCCAGGCAGGGGCCGCCGAGGTCCACGTGCGCATCTCCTCGCCGCCGGTGAAGTGGCCGTGCTTCTTCGGGATCGACTTTGCAACCCGCGCCGAGCTGATCGCCACGGGCCTGACCATCGAGCAGATCTGCGCCAACATCGAGGCGGACTCGCTCGGCTACATCTCCCTGGAGGGGATGATCGAGGCCACCGCCATCGCGGAGGACCGCCTCTGCCTGGCGTGCTTCACGGGGGATTACCCCACCCGCGTCCCGCTCGGCGCCAACGTGCACCAGGCCACGCTGCCGCTCACGCCGCTCTCGGCGGAGAGCCCCGCCGCGCCCGCCGCGCCCGCCACCCCCCAGGAGGACTGACATGGACTACGCGTCCGCAGGAGTCGATGTGGCCGCGGGAGACCGCGCGGTCGAGCTCATGAAGGGGGCAGTGAAGGCCACCCACGGCCCGGAGGTCCTCTCCGGCGCGGGTGGCTTCGCCGGCCTGTTCGACGCCTCCGCACTACTCGGCATGTCCCGGCCGATCCTCGCCACCTCCACGGACGGCGTGGGCACCAAGATCGAGATCGCCCGCGCTCTCGGCATCCACCACACGATCGGCCGGGACCTCGTGGCCATGGTGGTGGATGATCTGGTGGTGTGCGGCGCCCGCCCCCTCTTCATGACCGACTACATCGCGTGCGGCCGGGTGGTCCCCGAGAGGATCGCGGACATCGTGCGCGGGATCGCGGAGGGCTGCGCGGAGACCGGCACCGCCCTCACCGGCGGCGAGACCGCCGAACACCCCGGCGTCATGGAGCCGGACGAGTACGACATCGCGGGCGCCGCCACCGGCGTGGTTGACGCCCCCGAACTCCGCGGCCCCGAACGCGTGCAGGACGGGGACGTGATCGTGGCCCTCGCCTCCTCCGGCATCCACTCGAATGGCTACTCGCTCGTGCGCCGCATCATCGCGGACGCCGGGTGGAGCCTCGAGCGCGAGGTGCCCGAATTCTCGCGCACCCTCGGCGAGGAGCTGCTGGAACCCACGCGCCTCTACACCCGCCTCTGCCTCGAGGCCCTGCCGCACGTGAACGCCTACTCGCACGTGACGGGCGGCGGACTCGCGGCCAACCTGGCCAGGGTGATGCCGGAAGGAGGGCTCGCCGTCGTCGAGAGGGGAACGTGGGAGGTGCCGCCCGTGTTCAGGGTGCTGACCGACCTGGGTGGGGTCAGCCCCGAGGCGGCCGAGGACACCTTCAACATGGGTGCCGGGATGCTCGCCATCCTTCCCGCCGACGGCGTCGCTTCCGTGAGCGAGCTGGCTGCGGCTGCGGGGGTGGGGGCGAGCGTTATCGGGCGGGTCGCGTTCGGGGCTGAGGCTCCCGCCGGCGCGCGCGTGGTCGCCGGGACCAAGGGGGTGACCGCCGGGGCGGTGGCGATGGTGGGGTCCTACCGCTAGCGAGCGGCGGGCCAGTCGTC
Source organism: bacterium (assembly GCA_030544165.1). GTDB lineage: Bacteria > Actinomycetota > Actinomycetes > Actinomycetales > Actinomycetaceae > JAAZBW01. The sequence goes on along the minus strand of JAUNRP010000043.1, from coordinate 10,076 downwards.
CTCGTCCGTGGCGGAGGGGATCAGATCGGCGTAGTCGTCCTCTTCGCCGTCCTCTTCCTCATCCTCGTCGTCATCCCACTCGGCGTAGGTATCCACGTAGAGATCGTCATCGGCAGACTTGCCGGCCAGTTCACGCTCCAATGCCTGATAGTCGGTTTCCGGGCTGAAATACTTCAGCTGCCGAGCGACTTTTGCTTGCTTAGCCCTTTGACGGCCGCGCCCCATGGCGTCGACCCCCTTCGAGGTTAAGGGGGCTGGCCGTTGAGGCGACCCCGCGTGAATGGTCATTGGTTCGTGCAGCACACTTTACAACGCGCCGCACGCAAAAGCGATTCGCCCTAGCGGCGCCTGCGGCGCCCACGGGTGGCCAGCAGCACCACCGTGCCAACGGCTGCGGTGGCGAGTCCGGCCACGATTCCGATGGCGGTGGGATCGCCCTTGCTGGCGTCGTCCTTCACGCCCTCCGCCTGCTTCGAGACGTCCTCGGCCAGGGTGCGGGCCTGCCCGCCGAGCTTGTCCGCGAAGCCGGCGAACGACTTCTTGGCGCTCTCGATCTGGGTCTTCGGGTTCAGGCGGTCGGTGAGTTCGTCGATGTCGTGCGTCAGGTTGAGGCGCATGGCCTCGAGCTCGGCCTCGATCTCGGCGGGGGTGCGGCTCTTCTCGTTCTTCTCGCTCACTTCTTGAATCCCATCTTCGCGGCTTCGACGCTCTTCTTGATGCCCTCTCCCGGGGCCACCTCGAACTCCTTGGACTTCTTCATGGCCCTCAGCCCGAAGAGCACCAGGACCAGGATGAAGAGGAGCAGGATGCCCGCCATGATGAGGAACCCGGCCCAGATCGGCATGATGAGGGAGAACGCCCACGCCCCGGCCGCCAGCAGCATGCCGAGCATGTAGAGGGCCAGGACTCCAGCGACGGCGAGCATGGCGCCGCCCGAGCCGAGCTTGGCGACCTTCTCCTTGAGGTTGGCCTGAGCGAGTTCGAGCTCACCGCGGACCAGCCCTGAGAACTGACCGGAGATGGTGGACACAAGCTGCCCGATGGTGCGCGTATCGGATCCAGCCCCCGTGGTGGGAGTGGCCGTTGGTGCGTCAGGCGTTTCGGGGGGAGTCACTGCTGCTCCTTCACGTGGGGTACTTCATCCACCGTCCATCATCCTAGGAATCTGCCGTTCGCGCACGCGCTCAACGGTGGGCGTGCAGATTCGTCCCTCTGATCCGGCCGGTGGGGGCCCGGGTGCTCGTGGTTGCGTGGCGGTGAACAGAACCAACGAGATTGTGAGGATCCGATGAATTCTCGTCCCGGTCTCGACTGAGGCCTAGGGTTTCCCGGGCATCCGGGTAACAATCGAGGGGGCGCGAGGAGGCGCCCGAGATTCCCTGGAGGAGAGGAATTCTTCATGTCCCGATTTCTCGCGAGGCTGAGTGCCCTCGTGGGGGGCGCGGCCCTCGTGGCGGCCCCCGTCATCGCAGCACCGGCGGCGATCGCCGCACCCGACGGCTCGAACGTGGTCATCTCCGAGGTCTACGGCGGCGGCGGCAACAGTGGTGCCACCCTCACCCATGACTTCGTGGAGTTGTACAACCCCACGAGCGAACCCATCGTCCTCGATGGGATGTCCCTGGACTACTACTCGGCAACGGGCGGGCGCGGGAACAGCCTGGCGCTGACCGGCCAGATCGAATCCGGGAGCCACTTCCTGGTCCAGATGGCTCGCGGAAATGGCGGAACTGCCGCCCTGCCCGAGCCCGATCTGGTGGGCGGCGCCGCCATGAGCGGGACGGGCGGAGTGGTCGCCCTGGTCCCCACCGGATCGCCCCTGCTGGCGGCAGGGATGGACTACGCGGGCAATGAGGCGGTGATCGACCTCGTGGGCTGGGGGAGCGCCACGAACCGGTTCGAGACGGCGCCCGCGCCGGGGACCACCAACGCCACCTCGGTGGCGCGGATCGACCCTGCGATCGATACGGACTCCAACGCCGCGGACTTCGCCACGGGTGAGCCGACTCCCCGGAACTCCCGGGGCGGTGAGCCTCCGGTGGACCCGGAGCCCATCGAGGTCACCCCGGCGCCCGTCGTGTTCGCGGACCAGTGCGGGATCGAGGATGACACGTACACCGTGCCCGCAACCGAGGGCGTGTTCTACACCCTCGCGGACGGCAGCGTGGTCCCCGCCGGAACCCACACCGGCACCGGCAGTGTCGCCCTCACAGCCGTTGCGGCCGAGGGCTACGAACTCGCCGCCGGCACCGAGACCACCTGGACGTTCGAGTTCACGGACGTGCCGTGCCAGGTGGGCAGCACGGGCGTGGTGATCAGCGAGGTGTACGGAGGTGGCGGCCTCGAGGGCGCCCCCTACACGCACGACTTCATCGAGCTCCACAACCCCACCGACGCGCCCATCTCGATCGGCCGCTACGTGGTCACCTTCTACTCCTCCACCGGTGGACAGGGTCCCAGCATCACCATTCCGGCGGACGCCATGATGGAGCCCGGTGGGTATTACCTGATGCAGATGGCGGACAGCGCACCGGGCGACGGGGATCCGCTCCCGGAGCCGGACTACGTCAACACCATCCCCCGCTTCGTCATCCACAACCTGCACGGCAGCGTGGAGCTGACGAACGGCACGGAGGTGGTGGACCTCGTGGGATTCGGCAGGTCGGAGCGCTACGAGACGGCGCCCACCTCGTCGCTGGGCGTGGACATGTCCGCACAGCGGACGGATCCCGCCGTGGACACGGACAACAACCTCGCTGACTTCACCGTGGCGGCCCCCCAGCCGCAGAGCTCCAGTTCCGCAGAGCCGCCCGCGGACGAGACCCACGTGGTGATCAACGAGGTCTACGGCGGCGGAGGAAACTCCGGGGCGCCCTTCCAGAACGACTTCGTGGAGCTGTTCAACCCGACCGATAGCACCCTCGTGCTCGACGGCTACCAGGTGAAGTACTACTCGGGCTCCACGGGGAACCTGGGCAACACCACCACGCTCAGCGGGAGCGTCGATTCCGGGGACTACTTCCTGATCCAGATGGGTGGCGGCGCCAACGGTCAGCCCCTCCCGACCCCGGATGCCACCGGCGGCGCGAACATGTCTGCCAGCACCGGCACCGTGGAGCTCCTGGACCCGAGCGGTGCCATCATCGATCTGGTGGGCTACGGCACCGGCGCCGGCGTGCGCGCGGAGACCGCGCCCACGCCGGGTCTGTCCAACACCACCTCGGCGGAGCGCACGGTCCCCGGCGTGGACACGGACAACAACGCGGCCGACTTCACCGTGGGAGCCCCCACCCCGCAGAACTCCGGAGGTGGATCGGAGGAGCCGCCGGATCCGGAAGAGCTCCTGATCTCCGAGATCCAGGGCACCGGCAGCGTGACCCCGTACGAGGGCCAGGTGGTCACCACTCGCGGCGTGGTGACGGCGGTGTACGACATCGACGGCTTCGCCGGAATCTACCTGCAGGAGCCGGGTGAGCCGGACCTGACCCTGGGTGCCTCGCAGGGCATCTTCGTCTTCTCCCGGACGCTCGCGGCCGCCGTGGACCACGGCGAGTACCTCGAGGTGACCGGTGAGGCGGGGGAGTACTTCGGCCTCACCCAGATCACCGGGAATCCCACGTGGACTGTTCTCGACGAGCAGGTGGAACCGGTGGTCCCGCTGGAGCTCGAGTACCCCGCCACGGACGCGGAGCGCGAGGCCCTCGAGGGAATGCTGGTGATGCCGATCGGCACGTACACGGTGTCCAACAACTACGACACCAACCGCTTCGGCACCGTGGGCCTCGCCTACGGCACCGAGCCGCTGATGCAGCCGGGCGAGCTGTTCAACCCGGTGACCCAGCCGGCGGAGTTCGCGGCCGTGGAGGCGGACAACTTCGCGCGGGGAGTGGTGCTGGATGACGGCCAGTCCTTCAACTACACCACCGGGACGAACCACGAGGTGCCGCTCCCGTACGTGACGGTGGACGGGGACCTGCGGGTCTACGACCAGGTCACCTTCACCGAGCCGGTGATCCTGGACTACCGCTACGACCTCTGGTCCTACCAGCCCACGTACGAGCTCCGCGATGGATCCTCGGGTCCCCTGGACCTGGGCGCCAACACCCGGACCGCGGCACCGGAGCCGGTGGGCGGCGATGTCACGCTCGCCTCGTTCAACGTGCTCAACTACTTCGCGAACCTCGGCGTGGACGAGCCAGGGTGCGGGTTCTGGCCCGATCGCCACGGTGCCCCCACCACGGCGCGGAACTGCGAGGTGCGCGGCGCCTATGACGAGGCGAACTTCGAGCGCCAGGAGTCCAAGATCGTGGAGGCGATCAACGCCCTGGATGCGGACATCGTGGGCCTCGAGGAGATCGAGAACTCGATCTTCTGGGGCGGGGAGCGTGACTACGCCCTCTCCGTCCTGGTGACGGCCCTCAACGAGCACGCGGGCGAGGATCGCTGGGGCTACGTGGACTCTCCCGCCACACTCCCCAGTGACGAGGACGTGATCCGGGTGGCGTACATCTACCAGGTGGACGCAGTCTCCCCGGTGGGGGAGTCCTCCATCCTGATCGACCACCCCGCGTTCCACAACGCGCGTGAACCGCTCGCGCAGGCGTGGCGGGCCATCAACCCCGAGACCAACGAGTGGGACGGCGAGACGTTCGTGACGATCGTGAACCACTTCAAGTCGAAGGGCTCCGGTGGGGATGACGGCACCGGGCAGGGAGAGGCCAATCCCGATCGCATCCGCCAGGCCACGGCCCTCACGGAGTGGGCCGAGCAGAGGTACCCGGACATGCCGGTGTTCCTCCTGGGTGACTTCAACTCCTACTCGGCCGAGGACCCCATGCAGGTCTTCTACGCGGCGGGGTACACCAACCTCGGTACGGAGTTCGGAACCACCGAGACGTACGTCTTCGGTGGGATGGTCGGGTCGCTCGATCACATCCTCGCCAACGAGGAGGCCCTCGCCATGGTGAGTGGCGCCACGGTGTGGAACATCAACGCGGTGGAGGCGCTCGCCCTCGAGTACTCGCGGTACAACTACAACGTCACGAACTTCCACGCTCCTGACGCGTACCGCAGCTCGGACCACGATCCGATGAAGATCGGGCTGAACATCACGTTCAGCGAGGTCGAGGAGCCCACGATCCCGATGCTGACCAGCTACCAGAGCTGTGACTCGTTCGGGTTCAACGTGGCGGGGCACATGCCCGGTGACCAGATCCGGATCGACGGCATCTGGGGCGGCCAGGCGCAGTACACCACGGTGAGCGCCACGGACTCCGGCTGGTGGTCCGGCATCAAGCCGGACTGGGAGTCCGCGACCGCGGTGATCCTCCGCGGCGGTGCGGCGCTCGAGGAGACCCGGGTCTCCATCGTGAAGGCTCCTGAGTGCGCTCCGGTCGAGGGCACGATCGAGGCCACGGTCACGCTCACCTCCGGGAACGGGAAGATCCACCCGGTGACGCTCACGGTGAGGGATGAGGCCGGGAGGCAGGTGGCCACGGCCTCCGTGGTTCCCACCGGCACCCACACCTTCACCGGGCTGCCGGAGGGCACCTACACCGTCATCGCCGCCCCCACGGGCCCGATGCGCGTGGACGGTGCCACGGTACGGACCGTGGAGATCACCCGCGCGGATGACTCCGCGAGCGTGAGCTTCACTGCCCGGAAGGGTGGACCGCCCGCCGGGCGGGGCGCTGCCATCGCCATGTGATCGTGAGTGAGGGAGGGGCCCCGGTGGATCATCCACCGGGGCCCCTGCCGTCACGGGGTCATGGCGGGGTCATGGCCGGCTCAGGCGAGGAACTCCGCCATCGCCGCATCCGCCTCGGGGGACTCACGCAGGCGCGTGCCGTTGAGGTGGTGGACCCTCACCGCCATGCGGAGTGAGGAGACCAGCCACACGGCGTCCGCCGCGTGCAGGTCCTCCACCCGCAGGCGCGTGTAGCGGCACTCCCACCCCGCCGCCCGGGCACGCTCGAAGAGGAACCGCTGGGTGGTCCCGTGCAGGAGGCCGATCGCCGGATCCGGGGTCAGGAGCTCGCGCCCGCGGGCGATCACCACGTTGGAGCGCGGAGCCTCGAGCACGAACCCGTCGGTGGTCACGTAGATGGCGTCCTCAGCGCCGTGGGCGGCGGCGAAGCGTGTGGCCGCCAACGCGGTGGCATAGGAGAGGGACTTCACGCCGATCAGCAGCCAGGGCGCATCCCCCGCCAAGCCGGCCGCGTAGCCACGGGGCAGCGTGAGCACCGAGATTCCGTGTTCGCGCTCGCGGAGCGTGGACTCCGGAACGCGCCCCGTGATGATCCACCCCTGGGCGATCCCGTCCCCCTCCCGCCCGCGGGTGAGGAACCACCGGATGCTGAAGTCCTCCTCCTGATCCCCGATCTCCGCCAGCGCCCCCAGGAGGGCGGGCCGCCACACCTCGGGGGAGGCGCCACCCAGATCGAGCCGCCGTGCCGAGGTGCGGAAGCGTTCGAGGTGCAGATCCAGCGCGCGGATCTCACCGCCCCGGACCAGCGCCGCCTCGAAGATGCCGTCACCGCGCGTGGCGGCCAGGTCATCGGCAGCGAGGACGGGCACCGCGAGGTCTCCGCGCGTCCACTCGCCCGTTGCCGGATCCACGAGGAACAGGGCCATACCCCGAGGCTAGCCCGGGCGCCGCCGCATGGCAGCAGGCGGAATCAATCCGTGACCGATCCGCAACCCTCAGGCCCCGGAGGGTGCCTCCACGTCCTCCGTTGCCGCGTCCACCAGCGCGTTCTCCGAGTCCGCCGCCGCATCCCCGGAGTGCGCCTCCACCGGCACGTCCGCGCGCCGCCGCCCGCGTTGCGCCCGCCGCTCCTTGCGGCCCTCCACCATCCGGTAGAGCACCGGAACTATCACGAGCGAGATCACCGTAGAGGCCACCAGGCCGCCGATCACGGCGATCGCCATGGGCCCGGAGACGAACGAGGACTGGCTCGCCATCCCCAGGGCGGGCGGGATCATCGCACCGATCGTGGCCGCCGCCGTCATGATGATGGGCCGCACACGGTTCTGGCCGCCGCGCATGATGGCCTCGTCCAGCTCCATGCCGCGCCGCCGGTACTGGTTCACCAGATCGATCAGCATGATCGAGTTGGTCACCACGATCCCGATCAGCATCAACAGGCCCACCAGGCTCGAGAGCCCCAGCGAGGTCCCGGTGGCCCACAGCGCGAGCACCACACCGGTGGCCGCGAACGGGATGGACATCATGAGGATCACGGGCTGGATGAGGGACTTGAACAGCCACACGAGCACCACGTAGATCAGGAGGATCGCGGCCAGCATCGCGAGTCCGAGCTGGGTGAACGTCTCGTCGATGTCGGCCGTCACGCCGCCCATCTCCCAGGTCACGCCGTCGGGGAGGGTGAGCCCCTCCATCGCCGAGCGGACCTGCCCACCCAGCGCCCCGACGTCGTCGGAATCGGGCGTGACCGAGACGGTCACGGTGCGGACGGCATCGACCGTACTGATGGACGGCGCCACCTCCACCCGCTCCACATCGGCGATCGCGGAGAGCGGGAGTCCGCCCAGGTCCAGGTCCTCCACGTCCTGAACGGTCTCCACGGCCCCGCCGGTGTCCAAGTAGACGGACAGCTCCGTTCCGCCGATCGAGACGGAGCCCACCGGGAAGTCCGCGGTGTTCACGGCGATCAGGCCCACGGCGTCGGTCACGGACATGCCCATGGCCGCCGCGTCCGCCTCCCGGATGCGGATCTCGAGGGCGGGGGCGATCGCCTCGTCGTCCGAGGTCACCGTTTCCACCCCGTCCAGTTCCTGCAGTGCTTCCACGACGGCGTCACTCGCCTCGGTCCGTGAGGCGTCGTCCAGCGCCTGGAGGCGGACGTCAACGGTGGACGAGCCGAGCATGCCCCCACCCCCACCGGCCTCGGAGAACTCGATCTCACCCGCGGACTCGTCCGCATCCGCGTGCTCGGCCAGGGCGGCCTCGAGGGAGGTCTGGAGCGCCTCCTGATCGGCGCCGGGTTCGGTGATCACCGTGTAGCTGACCCGGTTCGTGGAGGAGCCGAATCCGAAGCCGAATCCGCCCCCTCCGATCGAGGTCTGCACGGTCTGCACACCCTCCTGGGCGGAGATGATCTCCTCCGTGTCCTCCGCCGCCTCGATCGACTCCTCGAGCGTGGTCCCCGGGGCGAGGGTCTGGGTGACGGACACCATGTTCATGCCCGAATCGCCCAGCAGGTTGACCTTGAGCAGCGGGATCATCGCCATGGACCCCACGAACACGAGCAGCACCAGCACCACGGTGGCCGCCCGGTGGGTGATGGCCCACCCCAGGGCGGGCCGGTAGGCACGGGCCAGCCACCCCTGGGAGGCCTCAGCAGTGGCGTCCTCCTCGACGGCGAGGGGTGCGCCGTCGTCGTCGGGCTCACCAACCACGGACTCGGGTGACGCGTCCGCGGTCCGGCCCGCCTGCCTGCCCAGGAACCAGTAGGCGAGGACGGGGACGATGGTGAGGGAGACGAGCAGGGAGCCGGTGAGGGCCACCACGGTGGTCAGCGCGAACGGGCGGAAGAGCTCGCCCGCGAGTCCGGAGACCAGCACGATCGGCAGGAAGACCAGCAGGGCCACGAGGGTGGAGGAGATGACCGCGCCGGCCACCTCGGAGGTGGCGTGGACGATCGTGGCGTAGCGGGAGCGGGTGGAGGCCTGCATGTGGCGGACGATGTTCTCGATCACCACGATCGAATCGTCCACCATGCGCCCGATGGCGAGGATGATGCCGGCGAGGGAGAGCATGTTCATGGTGGTGCCGGTGGCCCACATGCCCACGAACGCGAAGAGGAGCGAGAGGGGGATCGAGATCGCGGTGATGATGGTGGGCCGCACGGCGAGCAGGAAGCCGAAGATCACGAGAACCGCGAAGAGCAGGCCCCAGCCGCCCTCGGTGGCGAGGCCCTCGATGGACTCCTGGATGAAGGGTGCCTGATCGAACACCACGGTGAACTCGGTGCCCCCGCCCACGGTCTCGGTGGCATCGTCCAGGATGGTGTGGACGTCCTCGGAGAGGTCCACGAAGTTGGCGCGCACGGCCGGGGTGATCAGCATGGTGACCGAATCGCGGCCATCGGTGCGGGAGGCGGAGGTGGCGGCGGCGGTGGTTCGTTCCACCTCGGCCACCTCGCCGAGGCTGATGGGGGCCGCGCCCTCACCGGCGGGGATGAGGGCCATGGACTCGAGGTCGGCGAGCTCCTCGAACGCGTTGCCCACGGTGATGTCGAGCTGCTGGCCTCCATCGCCCACCTGGCCGCCGGGGATCACGAGTCCGGCGTCGTCCAGGGCGGAGATGATGTCCCCACGGTTCAGGCCCGCCTCGGCGAGTGCGGCCTCATCGAGGGTGAGCCGGATGACCTCCTCGGGGGCACCCAGCACGTCAACGGTGGCCACGCCCTCCACGGACCCGATGTCCGGGACAGCGGCGAGCTCGAGCCGGCGGACGAGTTCGAAGGGTTCGAGATCGGAGGAGGCGGCCACGATCATGGCGGGCAGTGAGCCGGTGCCGCCGGTGATGACCTCGGTGGTGGTGCCCTCCGGGAGCTGGCTCTCGAGCCGGCCCAGGATCACGTCCGTCTGGGAGGCGGCGCGGTAGATGTCCGAGCCGTAGTCCAGTTCCACCGTGAGCATGGTGAAGTTGGAGCGGGAGACGGCCTGGGTGCCGGCCACGTTGTCCAGGGTGCGGAGGTTGCGCTCGATCGGATCCGCCACCGTGTCCGCCATCTGCTGGGAGGAGGCGCCGGGGTTCGTGGCCACCACCGCCACGGCGGGGAGCTGGATCGAGGGGATGAGCTCGCGGCGCAGGACGGTCATCGAGATGACGCCGATCACCGTGATCACCACGCACACGAGCGCGATGAATGCACGGTTGTTCAGACTGAGCTTGGGAAGGCGTTCCACCGACGGGCCTTTCTGGGGAGCGGCCCGGGCGGGCGCGAGGTACAGCAGGGTTAGCCTAACTCGGCGCGAAGAATCGGACGTGGCGGTCTGTCCAGTTCTAAGGAGGAGCTGGTGATGCTGAGGAGGGCGTCCTGGGTGTG
>JAUNRP010000042.1 GCA_030544165.1 bacterium | reverse complement strand
GCGCCCCCACAGGGACGTTCGGGGAATACTCACGGGGTGGGTGTGGGTTAAACTCCCAAGGGCACCGGACCGTTGAAAGCCCCGGGCTCCACACTTCGCCGCTACGAGCGGCCTTCGCGCCGTCAGGCGCTTTGCGGTCCGGTGCCTCACATCTCGTCCCTAGGAGCATGCCGTGTCCATCCTCGCGGGCAAGGCCCACATCGGGCCCCTGACCGGCCTCGCGGACGGACTCGGCCGCACCTGCTCCACCCTCTCCGCCCTCCTGGGCGCCGAACGTCCCGAACGCAAGCAGCTCGCCACCGAACTCGGCGAGCTCCTCGAGGAGGCCGATGCCGCGGCCCGCGTCCTGCTGGGCGATGTGGCGCGTTCCTTCATCACCCCCATCGACCGGGTGATGCTCGCCGATCTCGCCACCGGGATCCCCGATGTGATCGAGCGGCTCTACGGCACCGGCGAACTCATCCTCGAGCACCGGATCGGCAAGGTCCCCGAGGACGCGGGACGCGCCCTCGCCTCGATCGAACGCTCCGCCGAGATCATCGGTGAGAGCGTGCGCAGCTTCGGACGGCCGCGCGATCTCATCCCCCTCCAGCACGAGATCCGCCGCCTCATGCGCGATGCCCGCAGCACCATCCGCCGCGGCCTCGCGGAGACGGTCTCCGCCACCCCCGATCCCCGGCTCGCCCAGCGGGAGCGGGACATCCTCCAGCAGCTCATCCGGGTCACGGAGGGCGTGGACACGGTGGCCGGCACCCTGCGCGGCGTGGCGGTGCGGGAGTCGTAGTGGGCGATCCGGCGCTCCTCGCCCTCGTGGTGGCCGCCACCCTCGGCTTCGCGTTCACCAACGGCTTCCACGATGCCTCCAACTCCGTGGCGACGGCGGTCACCACCCGCGCCCTCACCCCCCGTGCCGCTGTCCTACTCGCCGCCGTGATGAACGCGGTGGGCGCGCTCCTGTCCACCTCGCTCGCCCGGGTGGTGGGCTTCGGGCTCGCCGACCCACCGGAGGGGCGCACCGGCCTGCTGCTGGTGTTGGCGGGGGTGTGCGCCGCCATCGTCTGGAACCTCCTCACCTGGTGGCGCGGGATGCCCTCCTCCTCCTCGCACGCGCTGATCGCGGGACTCGCGGGGGCGGCCCTCCTCACCCCCGGCGTGCTCGACGGCGGGTCCCTCCTCGCGCTCGTGGTCCTCCCCATGCTCCTGTCCCCCGTGCTCGGGTTCGCGCTCGGGATCGGGGGGATGCGGGCGGTGGGCCGGATCTTCTCGGGGCGCGACTACCGCAGGTCCATCCGGGGCTTCCGCTACGCGCAGACCATCTCCGGCGCCGCCCTCGCACTCGGGCACGGCCTGCAGGACGCGCAGAAGTCCATGGGCATCATCATGCTGGCCCTGGTCCTGGGCGGAGCACCCAGCGAGGAGGTGACGCCATGGGTGGTGGTGAGCTGCGCCGTCGCCCTGGCTCTTGGAACCCTCGCCGGTGGGTGGCGCGTGACGCGGACACTCGCGTGGCGGATCACGCGGATCAACCCGCCCGCAGCGTTCGTGACGGAGACCGCCTCGGCCCTGATCCTGGGAGTGGCCGCCCTCGCGCTGCGGGTCCCCGTCTCCACCACCCACACCGTGGCGAGCGTGGTGGTGGGCACCGGGGTGAACCGCGGGGTGAAACAGGTCCAGTGGAACACCGTGGTGCGGATGCTGCTCGTGTGGGTGGCCACGCCGCTGGGGGCGGGCGGGATCGCACTCGTCCTCCGGCTCGCGCTGATGCCGTTCGGGTGAGGAGAGTCAGGGCCTCGTAGGATGACGGTGTGGACGTGAAACGACTGGCTGCCCGGGTCTGTGCAAGTGCGGGTGCCCTCACCCTCGCGGTGGGTCTTGCAGGATGCTCCGAGGAGAGCACGCTGTTCGACATCTCCGTGGGTGACTGCTTCAACTCCTCGGACATCACCTCGGAGAAGGTGCTCAACGTGGAAGTGCTCGGGTGCCGGGACGCCCATGACATCGAGGTGTACGCCGCGGGCACCATGGAAGGGGACGAGTTCCCCGGGCGCGATCCCGCCTCGGCCTGGGCGGAGAGCTTCTGCTACTCCGAGTTCGAGGGGTTCGTGGGACTGTCCTACGAGCAGTCGGCACTCCAGATGAACTGGTTCTACCCCACGGCGGACACCTGGAATGAGCACGGTGACCGCGAGGTGCTCTGCCTGCTCCAGTCCGACCAACCGGTCACGTCCTCGCTGCGGGGCTCCGCCCGCTGAGGCCTACCCGAAGCGGCCGGAGATGTAGTTCTCGGTCTGCTCGTTGTCCGGCTGGGAGAACATCTTCTCGGTCGAGTCGTACTCGATGAGCTTGCCCGGCTTGCGGGCGCCGGCGATGTTGAAGAATCCGGTCATGTCCGAGACGCGGGCCGCCTGCTGCATGTTGTGGGTCACGATCACGATCGTGTACTCGTTCTTCAGCTCCGCCATGAGGTCCTCGATGGCCAGCGTGGAGATCGGGTCCAGGGCCGAGCAGGGCTCGTCCATGAGGACCACGTCCGGCTTCACCGCGATGGTGCGAGCGATGCACAGGCGCTGCTGCTGGCCACCGGAGAGGGAGGATCCCGGAACGCCCAGGCGGTCCTTGACCTCCTCCCAGAGGTTCGCGCCGCGCAGCGAGGTCTCCACGATCTCCTCCGCCTGGCCCTTGGAGACCTTGCGGTTGTTCAGGCGGATGCCGGCGAGCACGTTCTCAGCGATGGACATGGTGGGGAACGGGTTGGGGCGCTGGAACACCATTCCCACCTGGCGGCGGACCACCACCGGGTCCACGCCGGGCCCGTACAGGTTCATCCCGTCCATCATCACCTCGCCCTCGGCGTAGGCGCCCGGGACCACCTCGTGCATGCGGTTCAGGGTGCGCAGGAACGTGGTCTTGCCGCAGCCGGAGGGGCCGATCAGCGCCGTGATGGCGCGCGGCTTGATCTGCATGCTGACGCCCTCCACGGCCAGGAAGTCGCCGTAGTAGACGTTCAGGTTGTTGACATCGATCTGCTTGGCCACGAATGGTCCTTCCGGGTTGCGCGGGCCCCTAGCGGGACAGGCCCTTGGGGGAGAAGAAGTGGGAGATGAGGCGGGCGAACAGGTTCAGGATCATCACGATGAGGATGAGTGTGAGCGCTCCGGCCCATGCCCGGTCAATGTTCTCGGCGCCGCCCTGCTGGTACTGGCGGTAGACGAACACCGGCAGGGTGGTCATCTGGCCGTCGAACGCGTTCCAGTTCAGCGTGGGCACGATCCCGATCGTCAGCAGCAGTGGCGCGGTCTCTCCGATCACGCGCGCCACCGCGATCATCACGGAGGTGGTGATGCCCGCGATCGCGGTGCGCAGCACCACCTTCACGATGGTCAGCCACTTGGGGACTCCGAGCGCGTAGGAGGCCTCACGCAGCTCGTTCGGCACCAGCTTCAGCATCTCCTCGGTGCCGCGGATCACCACCGGGGTCATCAGGAGGGAGAGCGCCACGGCACCGATGATGCTGGAGCGGTACTGCGGGCCCGCCACCAGCAGGAAGAGCGAGTAGGCGAACAGGCCGGCCACGATCGAGGGGATACCGGTCATCACGTCCACCAGGAAGGTGATGATCTTGGAGATCCGTCCACCCCGGTACTCCACCAGGTAGATCGCGGTGAAGATACCGATCGGGATCGAGATCACCGAGGCGGCGAAGGTGACGATCAGGGTGCCCACGATGGCGTGGAGTCCACCGCCCTCGGCCATGGAGCCGAAGATCCCGGCCATGTCCGTGCTGAGGAAGTTCCAGTCGAAGCGGTGCATGCCGTCGAGGACCACGTTCAGGATCAGGGACACCAGCGGGATCATCACGATCACGAAGGCCGTGGTCACCAGGGCGCTCGCCAGCCGATCCGCAGCCCAGCGGGGGCCCTCCACGAGGCGGGCCACCACGTAGGTGGCCGCCAGGAAGACGATGAGGCCGATCAAAAGGGTGCCGATCCAGGCGAAGCCGCCCGAGATGACGGTGATGAGCGCGCCGAGCGCGAACGAGGCGATCAGGATCGCCCAGGTGGTCCACTTCGGCAGGCGGGTGTCCGGGACCGCGACGGCGGTGGGGGTGGCGGCAGTGCTCATCAGTTCGCTCCCGAGAACTCGGCGCGGCGGGCGATGATCGCGCGGGCGATCGAGTTCACCACGAAGGTCATGACGAAGAGGACGAGGCCGGTGGCGAACAGGACGTCCGCTCCCAGCCCGCTCGCCTCGCGGAACTGCGCCGCGATGTTGGCCGCGATCGTCTGGTGCTGGCCCGGCTTGAGGAGGAAGAAGTTCATCAGGAATCCGGGAGAGATGATCATGAGCACCGCCATCGTCTCTCCGAGCGCGCGGCCGAGGCCCAGCATCGAGGAGGAGATGATGCCCGAGCGGGCGAAGGGGAAGACGGCCATCTTCACCATCTCCCAGCGGGTGGCGCCGAGCGCGAGGGAGGCCTCCTCGTGGAGGCGCGGGGTCTGGAGGAACACCTCGCGGATCGTGGCGGTGATGATGGGGAGGATCATGACGGCGAGCACGAGCGAGGCCGTCATGAGGTTACGCGCCGGCGGCTGGTAGTCGGCGAAGAACGGGATCCAGCCCAGCCAGTTGGTGAGGAAACGGAAGAGCGGATCGAGCTGGACGGCGAGCCAGCTCGCTCCCCACAGGCCGTAGACCACGGAGGGGATCGCGGCGAGGAGGTCCACCATGTAGCCGAGGCCCTGGGCCAGCTTGCGCGGGGCGTAGTGGGAGATGAAGAGGGCGATCCCGATCGAGAGCGGGAGGGCGATCGTGAGGGCGATGAGGGAGGCCATCACGGTGCCGAACAGGAGTGCGGCGATGTACTCCCACAGGCCGCGGCCCCTCAGGAGGGTGACGCCCTCGAGTTCCTCGGAGGTGGCGGTGAAGGCCGAGCCGGCCCGCATCATGAGGAAGACACCGACTGCGGCGAGGGTGAGCATGATGACCCACCCGGCGCTGGCGGACAGTCCCTCGAAGACTCTGTTTCCGATATTTCCCGGACTGGTCTTCTTCGCGACCACGTCGGCGTCCGTTGTGGGGGAGGTCGCTACCGACACTCGTCCTCCAGGGTGTAGTTGAGGGGAACCGTGGATTCCTGAGGGCGGGCCGGCCGGTGACCGGCCAACCCGCCCTCAGACTAGTGCGCTTCTCAGCGGGCGGAGATCTGATCGATCGCGGCCATCACCTGGGTGCGGACGTTGTCCGAGATCGGGGCGATACCCGCCACGTCCGGATCAGCGGCAACCTCCTGGCCCTCGGCGGAGGCCACGTAGGTCAGGTAGCCCTTGACCGCGTCCGCCGTCTCCTGATCGCCGTAGCCGGTGCAGGCGAGGGTGTAGGAGACGAGGACCACCGGGTAGGTGCCCGACTCGGTGGTGTCGCGGGCGAGGTCGTAGGTGAGGCGCAGGTCGGTCGCGCTCTCGGTCGGCTCGGAGACCTCGAGGATCCGGGCAGCGGCCTCGGGCGAGTAGGAGACGAACTCCTCGCCCACGCCCACGGCCACGGTGCCCAGGCCACCGGCGCGGGAGGCGTCGGCGTAGCCGATCGCACCCTCGGTGGAGGTCACCACGTCCACGAGACCGGAGGTGCCGTCACCCGACTGGGTGCCCTCGATCGGCCACATGTCGGCCGGCTCGTAGGTCCAGGCATCCGCGGCGGCCACCGAGAGGTACTCGGTGAAGTTCTCGGTGGTGCCGGAGCCGTCGAAGCGGTTCACCGGGATGATGTCGAGATCGGGGAGGTCCACGCCCTCGTTGTCAGCGGCGATCGCCTCATCGTTCCACTTGGTGATGGAGCCGTTGAACACGTTGGCGATGGTCTCCGGGGTCATGTTGATCGAATCGATGCCCGGGAGGTTGAAGATCACGGCGATCGGCGAGACGTAGAGCGGGAGCTCCAGCACGTCCGACTGGCAGGACGCCTCCATCTCGGCGAGCTGGTCGTCGCCCACGATCGAGTCGGTGCCCGCGTACTGCACGGTGCCCTCGATGAAGGCGGTGCGGCCGCCGGAGGACCCGGTGGGGTTGTAGGAGACGGTGACGCCCGGGGCCTCGGAGGCGAAGGTGGCGATCCAGCCGTTCTGGGCCTTCTCCATGGAGGAGGCGCCGCCACCGGCGATGGTGCCGGAGAGGGCGGAGTAGTCCATCTCGCCGCCGGCCTCGGGGGCCTCGGTGGTCTCGGCCTCCTCGGTCTCCTCGACCTCTTCGGTGGTGCCGGTGGTCTCGGCAGCGGTGGTGGTCTCCCCACCGCCGTTGCCGCCACAGGCGGCGAGGGTTACGGCGAGAGCGGAGACAGCGGCGATGCCGGTGATCCGGCGGTTCACTGCAAGCTTCACAGTCATTCCATCCAATCAATCGTGATGGGGCGCTTTCCGCCCATGACAAGTGAGAACCTAAGGAGCCGGTGTGACGCTGCGGGATGCCGCGGGTTAACAAACGGTGAACAAGCCTTATCGCTTTCGTCACACTCGGAGCCGGGCCCTGAAGGGACGCTCAGGAACGCGCAGAAGCCCTCACAGCGAGTAGGGCCGGTGCCGCTCCACGGCCACCACGCTGACACCCCTGCGGGGGTGGCGGGTCAGGTGTGCCACCAGGAACTCGCCCGTCTTCAGCCACGGGTCCTTGTTGGGGACCTCCTCCTCCAGCCGCGAGGGGGTGAAGGCGGCGAGCTGGCCCATGACGGTGGGGAGCACAGGGCGGTGCGTGCAGATCACCACCCCCTCCCCCGGGGTCCGGAGTTCGGCATTCACGATTCCGCGGGCCGCCTTGGGTTTGGCATCGTGGGCGGCCTCCGTGAGTTCGGGGCGCACCTCCACGTCCACTCCTGCCGCAGTTGCGTAGGGCAGGACGGTGTCGAAGCAGCGCTTCCAGGGGGAGGAGACCACCCGGTCCACGCCGAACGCGGAGAGGAAGGGGACCATCAGGGTGGCCTGCCGCTCCCCCACCGAGGTCAGGGGGCGGGTCTCCTCGTCCCCCTTCTTCCACACTGACCGTTTCCGCGCGCGCCCGTGCCGCGCCACCACCACGGTCCACGTATCGAGCTTGCCGTCATCCCACTGGTCGATCAGCACCCGCAGCGGCACCCGGTCCCGGTCGTAGGTGAGCATCTTGAGGGCCTGGAGGGCGTCCACCCAGCGCACCTCGTCCACCTCGCGCATGGGGGCGCGCCGCACGTAGGGGCGGCTGTTCACCCAGGGTCCGGGGTGGTCGGCGCGCGCCGACCAGTAGCTGGCCTCCTTGGACTTCCCCCCGGAGAGCCGGTAGCGCACGGATGCGAGTGGGGGGCCGAGGACCACCCGGATCCCGGTCTCCTCCTCCACCTCGCGTACCGCCGTCACGGGCAGGGCCTCGCCCTCGTCCGGCTTCCCCTTGGGCCAGGACCAGTCGTTGTAGGACGGACGGTGGACGAGGAGCACCTGGAGGCGGCGCCCACGTTCCCGCCAGAGCAGCGCTCCAGCGGCCCGTACCTCGGTACTCACCGGGCCGCCACCCGCTTCCTGGCCCGCGCCATCAGGATGTCCTGGATGTGGACGAGCTTGTTGCCCTCCGCGTCCTCGTGGACCCGCTCCCACGTGCCATCCGGCATCAGGTGCCACGATTGGGTGGTCTCCGCCGCGGCGGTATCGAGCAGCCACAGGAGATCGGCGATCTGGCGCTCATCCACGATGTTGATGAGCGCCTCCACCCGGCGGTCCAGGTTGCGGTGCATGAGATCGGCGGAGCCGATCAGCACGTCCGGGGAGCCGTCGTTCGCGAACGCGTAGATGCGTGAGTGCTCCAGGTAGCGGCCGAGGATGGAGCGGACGCGGATGTTCTCGCTCATGCCCTCGATCCCCGCGCGCAGGGCGCAGATCCCGCGCACCACCACGTCCACCTGTACGCCCGCCTGGGAGGCCCGGTAGAGCGCATCGATGATCTTCTCGTCCACGATCGAGTTGACCTTGATCTTGATCCACGCGTCCTTCCCGGCGAGGTGGTTCTCCACCTCCCGGTCGATCCGCTCCACGAGTCCGCTGCGGATCCCCCGCGGCGCCACGAGCAGGCGGTGGAACTTGGTGCGCGGGGCGTAGCCGGAGAGCTGGTTGAACAGTCGCGTGAGGTCCTGGCCCACGTTGCGGTCCGAGGTGAGCAGCCCGATGTCCTCGTACCCGCGCGCCGTCTTGGGGTTGTAGTTCCCGGTACCCACGTGGCAGTACCGCACGAGGCCGTCGGCCTCCTGGCGCACCACGAGCACCAGCTTGGTGTGCGTCTTGAGCCCCACCAGGCCGTACACCACGTGGACGCCGGCCTGCTCCAGCTTGCGGGCCCAGGAGATGTTGCGCTCCTCATCGAAGCGGGCCTTGATCTCCACGATCGCGAGCACCTGCTTGCCGGCCGCGGCCGCCTCGATCAGGGAGGAGATGATCGGGGAATCGCCCGAGGTCCGGTAGAGGGTCTGCTTGATCGCCAGCACGTTGGGGTCCAGCGCGGCCTGCCGGATGAACTCCTGTACCGAGGTGGAGAAGGAGTCGTACGGGTGGTGGACCAGGATGTCCTCCCGGCTGATCGCCTCGAAGAAGTCCGAGGGTGTGGCAGATTCCACCTGGGCGAGCCGCTTGGGCGTCACCGCCACGAAGCGCGGGTACTTGAGGTCCGGCCGGTCCACGTCGTGGATGTCGTTGAGCCCGCGCAGGTCGAGGGGTGCCGGGAGCCGGTACACATCGGCCTCCCCCACGCCGAGCTCCCGCGTGAGCAGCTCGAGCACGTGGTCGGAGATGTTCTCATCCACCTCGAGCCGCACCGCGTTTCCGAACCGGCGCCGCAGGAGCTCCTTCTCGAGCGCCTTCAGCAGGTTCTCCGCATCGTCCTCCTCCACCTCGAGGTCCTCGTTGCGGGTCACGCGGAAGGTGTGGTGCTCCACCACCTCCATGCCGGGGAAGAGGTGGTCCAGGTGCGCGGCGATGATCTCCTCGATCGGCACGAACGAGGCGCCCTGGGTCTCATCCGAGGCGATCTCATCCGGGCGGCGCGGCACGCCCGCAGCGTCCACCGCGATGAAGCGCGGGAACAGCGGCGGCACCTTCACCCGCGCGAAGGACTCCTTGCCCGTCCCCGGATCGCGCACCACCACGGCCAGGTTGAGCGAGAGCCCCGAGATGTAGGGGAAGGGGTGCGCCGGGTCCACCGCGAGGGGGGTGAGCACGGGGAAGATCTGCTGGCGGAAGAACTTCTCCAGCCGCTTGGCCTCCGAACCGGAGAGCTCGCCGTGGTGGAGGATGTGGATCCCCTCCTCCGCCAGGCGCGGCAGCACGTCATCCTGCAGCACCCGCGCGTGGCGCTCGGTGAGCTCGTGCGCCTTGACGGCGATCCCCTCCATCACCTGGCGCGGGGTCAGCCCGGAGGCGGCCGTCACGGCCATGCCCGTGGCGATGCGGCGCTTCAGGCCCGCCACCCGCACCATGAAGAACTCGTCCAGGTTCGAGGCGAAGATCGCGAGGAACCACGCCCGCTCCAGCAGCGGGAGGTCCTGGTCCTCGGCCTGCTCGATCACGCGCTGGTTGAACGCCAGCCAGGAGAGTTCCCGGTCCGCGAACCGCCCGACAGGCAGTTCCTCCTCATCGTCCTCGAGCTGGTCCTCCATCTCCTGCTGGTCGAGCAGGTGGCCCTTGACCAGGTCATCGAGGTCCGGGGCCTCCGGGAGGGGGCCGATCAGCTCGTCCTCCTCGAAGTCGTCGTCGATCACCCATTCCTGGAGGTTCTCCCGCAGGGGGTGTTCGCGCTCCTCCTCGTCATCGACCGCAACCGGCGCCTCCTGGCTGGGCTCCTCGAGCAGGATCGGCTCCTCGCCGGCCTCGGGTTCTTGGGCGTTGTCCACCTGGTCCATGTCCATCCATCTGCTCGATCGGTCACAGCGAATTCGCGGTTCGGGCCCTACTCCAGCACGGTCAGTTGAACGTCCCGTGCACACTGTTCGAAGCCCACCCCGCGATACGCGCGTACAGCGAAAACGTTATCCCCTTCCACGTACAGATTCATCGTGGCCGCACCCCTCGAGAATGACGCCGCCTGCGCGTCCTGTGCCATCCACCGCGCAAGGCCCTTCCCGCGGTGGACATCCGCCACTCCCACGAGGTAGATCTCGTCCCGATCCCCCTCGGGCTTGACCCAGCAGAACCCCGCGAGCTCGCCGGATTCCACGTGCTCCACGAGTCGCAGCCGCGCCGGGTCCCACCACGCCTCCCCCATCCGACGCGCCAGGTCCGCGATCGAGAACCGGCCCTGCTCCGGGTGGTCCGCGAACGCCTCCGCGTTGGCCGCCACCAGTGCCCGTCCGTCCGCCCCGTCCGCCTCACCCGTGAACGCCCGTGCCGCGTACCCTTCCGCCAACTCCCCCACGACGACGGCGCCCACCTCCCAGCACATCTGCCACAGGTCCCGGGTCACGGTGGCGCCGTGGTGCTCCCCGAACGCGAGGGACCCCGGCAGTGCGCCGTGCGCCCACACCGCGGTCCGGGGTTCGGCCTCGAGGAGTGCGCTCGCGAGCGTCGATCCATACCCCCGACGGCGGCGGGCCGGGTCCACCGCCAGCTCACCAGACCTTCCGTCCGTCCAGGCGTAGCCCGCCACGTCGCGGTGGTCCCGGAGCACGAGGTGGAGGACGTCCCTGTGGGGCTCGCGCAGGTCGAGGAGGCCCTCCTCTCCCACGGCCGCCACGCCGTCGTGGGCTTCCACCCGCGTAAGGAGTGCGAGTACCGACTCACGCTCCCCCGCCTCGAGGTGACGGGACGAGCGGACGGAGGGGCCGCCGTCGTTCATTCGAGGGATCCGGAGCGGGCGAGGCGGGCGGAGCGCTCGAGTTCGAGGGAGGTGCGCATGAGGGAGGCCGAGCGGGAGGTGAGGGAGGAGGCGTGGGGTGAGGGGGCGTCGTCGGCGGAGAGGGCGAGGCCGGTGGCGGCCACGCGGAGGAAGGCGGAGGCGCGGTCGAGGGCGACGTCAAGATCGCCGTCGAAGACGCCGGAGAGGATGCGATCGGCGGTGTCCATGACGTCCTCCGGGCTGGGCGGGACCACCACGCCGGCGATGGCGCCGGCGACCTCGGCGGCGTGGAGGCCGGCGCGGTAGGCGCGGACCACCTGGTGGGGGTTGCGGCTCGCCCACTCGCGCACGAGGTAGAGGCGCCACAGGGCGCCGGGGAGGGTTTCGGCGGGTGAGGCGGACCAGAGCTCGGCGATGGTCTCGATGCCCTCGTCCTCCACGAGGGTGACGAGGCGGCGGACCAGGGCCGGATCGTCCGCGCGGCCGCGGCCGCCATCCACCAGGGCGTGGGCCGTGGAGTGGGCGAGCTCGGCCGTCTCGGCGGGATCCGGCGCGCCGATGATGGTCTCGGCGAGGGCCTCGTCGAGGTGGGCGGGGCGGCGCGGGGGCCGCGTGGGCTCGGGCATGGGGCCTTCCGGGTGCGGGCGGGTGCGCTCCCATTGTGCGGTGGGGCGGGCGCGGCGTGCCAGTGGGGTGTGTGGGCGGGTGGGCTGTGCCGCAGGTGCGCCACCGCGCGCGGGCTGGGGCTGGCGCGGGCGGCCGGTAGAATCCTCTGCGGGCCTATAGCTCAGTCGGCAGAGCATCGGACTTTTAATCCGCGGGTCGTGGGTTCGATCCCCAC
>JAUNRP010000041.1 GCA_030544165.1 bacterium | reverse complement strand
AGGAAGGACCGGGACCCCTGGGCGATCCTGGTCTCCGAGGTCATGGGCCAGCAGACGCCCATGGCCCGCGTGGTCCCCCGCTGGCGCGAGTGGATGTCCCGCTGGCCCACCCCCGCCGCACTCGCCGCCGCCTCTCCCGCCGAGGTCCTGCGCGCCTGGGACCGCCTCGGCTACCCGCGCCGGGCCCTGGCCCTCCAACGCGCCGCCACCACAATCACCACCATTCACGACGGCGAGGTCCCGGCTGACCCCGAATCCCTCCTCGCGCTCCCGGGAGTGGGCCCCTACACGGCGGCTGCCGTCCGCGCGTTCGCCTTCCGTCAGCGAACGGCGGTCCTCGATACGAACGTGCGCCGGGTACTCGCCCGGCTGAACGGCCTGGAGCGGCCGGCCACCCCTGCACCAACGAGGGCGGAGGCTCAGCGCGCCGAGGGAGCGCTCCCGGCGAGTCCCGAGGACTCCGCCACCTGGAACGAGGCCCTCATGGAACTCGGCGCCACCGTGTGCACCCCGCGTCCTGATTGCGAGGCGTGCCCGCTCGCAGAGCTCTGCGGGTGGCGGGCCGCCGGATATCCGGCCTCGGAGTCCCCGCGGCCCAGGTCCCAGGCGTGGGCGGGCACCGATCGGCAGGCGCGCGGGCGGATCATGGCGCTGCTGCGCGATTTGGAGTGGGCCACCACGGACCAGGCCGCCCTGGCGGGAGAGGTGGGTGGCGCCGTCGGGCAGGGGGAACGGGCGCTGGCCGGACTGGAGGCGGACGGGCTTGTGAGCGTGGAGGACGGGCGGGTGCGGCTCGGCGGCGCGGCTATTCTGGGCCGGTGAGCGAACACCCCACCCTGGCCCTGAGGTCCGCGCTGCTGTGGTGCGTGGTGCCCGCCCTCGTGCTCGCGGTGCTGCAGGCGGCGGTGGCGGGGATGGCGTGGCCCTCGGCGGACCGGGTGTGGCCGGGGATCGTGTCCATGCTCGTGGCGCAGGCCGTGCTGCTGGTGGGGGCTGCGGCGTGCGTGGTGGGATTCGTCCGCCTCTCCCGGACCACCGAGCCGGAGGCTGCGCTGCGCGGAACCGCCAGTGCGCTGGCCCCTCTCCCGTGGATCCTCCTCGGGCTGCTCGTGGCCACGGCCCTCGCGTGGCTGGTGATCGATGCGAATGCGGCGATCGGCGCCGTGGTGTTCGGCCTGGTGGGGGCGCAGGCGTGGTTCGCCCTCACTGCGGCGCGGAGGTCACTCCTGCGGGGTCTCGCCGCGTCGTCGGGGGCCTAGGGAAGACCCCTAGAAGGTGAGGAGCATGCGGGTGTTGCCGAGGGTGTTCGGCTTGACCCGCGCGAGGTCCAGGAACTCGGCCACCCCCGTGTCCTGCGAGCGCAGCATCTCCTGGAAGACGTCCGCGTCCACGGCGGGGCCCTCCATGACCTCGAAGCCGTGGCGGGAGAAGAACTCCACCTCGAACGTGAGGCAGAAGACGCGCTGCAGGCCGTACTCGTGCGCCCGCTCCAGCAGGGAGATGAGGATCGCGCTGCCCACGCCGTTGCGGAGGAAGCTGGGCTCCACCGCGAGCGTGCGGACCTCGCCGAGGTCCTCCCACATCACGTGGAGCGCCCCGCAACCCACGATCTGCAGGTGCCCCGTCTGCGGGTTCACCACCTCCGCCACCATGAACTCCTGGATGGCCTCGTAGTAGCCCACGAGGTCCCGCGGGATGAGGACGTGGCGTTCGTGGTTCGCCCAGGGGTCCACGAGGTCCCGGATGGCGAGCGCATCCTTGGGCATCGCGGGGCGAACGATCATGCGGGACATCCTACGGCTCGCCGCGGGGATGCCTGTGCCGGCGGTGGAGCCTGTGCTGGGGCCGGTGGCGCAGCCGCTACTTCAGGCCCGTGTTGGCGATCCCGGTGGCGATCTGCCGCTGGAAGAACAGGAAGATGATCACCACGGGGATGATGGAGACCACGCTCATCGCGAGGATCAGGTTGAACGGCACCGTCTCCTCCGCGTTGAACCGGGCGAGGGCCACCGGCAGGGTGTAGACGCCCTCGGACTGGGCCACCACCAGGGGCCACAGGAAATCGTTCCAGCGCCACATCACCGAGAAGATGGCCACCACCGCGAGCGCCGGGCGGCACAGCGGGAGGACCACCCGGAGGAAGGTGCGGAACTCCCCGGAGCCGTCCACGCGCGCGGCCTCGATGAGCTCATCCGGGATGGAGAGCATGTACTGCCGCAGCAGGAACACCCCGGTGGGGGTGGCCGCGGCGGGGATGATCATGCCCCACAGGCTGTTGACCAGGCCGAGCGAGGCCACCACCTGGTAGACGGGGATCAGGATCACCTGGAGGGGGATCATGATCGTGGCCAGCGTGAGCAGGAAGAGCGCGTCCCGGCCGCGGAAGTTGTACTTCGCCAGGGCGTAGGCGGCCATCGAGTTGATGATGAGGGTGAGGACCGTGGCGCCCACGGTCACGAGCACCGAGTTGGTCACGTAGGTGACGAAGTCGAACCGGGTGAGGGCCGCCGTGTAGTTGTCCAGCGACCAGGAGGCCGGGAACAGCCCCGGTGGGCGTTGGGCCAGCTCGGTGGGGGTCTTGAACGAGCCGAGCACCGTCCACACCACGGGGATCAGGGCGATCATGGCGAACGTGGAGAGCACCACCACGCGCAGCACATCGGCCACCCCCGGGCCGCGGCCTCGGGTGGAGGTCCACGCGCGCCTGGGCGGGGGCGGGTCGATGCGCGCCTCGGTGGTGGGGTTGGTGGGATCGGCGCTGGGATTGGTGGGATCGGTGGGCGGGATCATCGGGGCGGCGCTCACACGGCCTCCCTTCGGCGGGAGACGAAGTAGTTGAGGATCGTGACCAGGAAGATCACCACGAACAGGATCACGCCGCCGGCGGCGGCGATCCCGTAGCGGATCGGGGAGACGAACCCGTTGTCATAGATGTACTGGACCATCAGGGTGGTGGCCCGGGTGGGGCCGCCGCCGGTGAGGGTGAAGATGAAATCGAAGGCCTGGAAGCCGTGGATCGTGCCGAGCACCACCACCACCACCATGGTGGGTTGGAGGAGGGGCATCGTGATGGCGGTGAACTGCTTGGTGGAGGAGGCGCCGTCCATGCGGGCCGCCTCGTAGAGGGAGGGGTCGATCCCCTGGAGCCCGGCGAGCAGGATCAGCATGTAGAAGCCGGCCTGCATCCACACCCCCACGGCGATCACCGCCACGAGCGCCCAGTTCTGATCGATGAGCCAGGGGATCTCCCCGATCCCCACGGCCCCCAGGGCCGTGTTCAGGAGGCCGCCCTGCCGCTGCAGGATCCAGCCCCACACGAGGCCCACCACCACGGGAGAGATGAGCACGGGCACGAAGAAGACGCCGCGGAAGAAGGTCTTCCCCCACCCCTGGGAGTTCACGAGCACGGCGAGCAGGGTGGCGATCACCACCGAGAGCAGCACGTAGGCAACCGTGTAGATGGCCGTGGCCCGGGCCGCCTGCCAGAACGTGGGGTCAGAGAGGATGGTCTCGTAGTTCCCGATCCCCACCCAGCGGAAGATGCGCCCGTTGGGTGAGGCGTACAGGGAGATGTTGACCCCGTTGATCGCCGGGTAGATGGTGAACAACCCGAAGATCGCCATGTTCGGCAGGAGGAACAGGTACGGCGCGAGCCGCAGGGTCCAGGGGACGTTGCGGCGGCGCTTCTGCGGCGCGGGGGATCGCCCGGCCGGGGCCTTCGCAGGCTCCGGCCGGGCGATGGTTGCCTTCGACATTCGGGCTACCGGAGGATCACCAGGAGCCGAGCTCGTCCAGGATCCCCTGGATCTTGGCCTCGGTGTCCGTCATGGCCGTGGCCATGTCCTTGTTCCCCGCCACCACCTCGGACATCTCCTCCACGAGCGCCGTGGCGGAGGGTGAGAACGCCGGGTTTCCGTTGGCCTCGTAGCCGTTGGTGGGGGTGCGGTTCAGATCGGCGATGAACACATCGAGCGCGTCCTGCCACTCGGTCGGGTACTCCACCCCGGACTCGGCGAGGTCCACGCGGGTGGGCAGCGCGCCGAACGAGGCGAGGAAGGTGGACTGGCTCTCCGCGGTGTTCATGAAGCGGATGAACTCGGCCGCCAGCTCGGGCTCCGCGGCATCCTTGAACGCCGCCATGAACTTGCCGCCGGGGAACCCGCCGCACTCCTCGGCGCAGGGGTTGGGGGCAACCGTCCACTCGAACTCGGCGTTCTGGGCGAACTGGCCCACCTGCCAGTTACCGGAGAGGTAGATGGGGGTGTCTCCGGCCAGGAAGATCTCGTTCGCGCCCTCGTAGCGGCTGCCGGATCCGAGCCAGAAGTCCCGCGGCATGTCATCCGCGGCCATCATGTCCACCAGCGGCTGGAGCGCCTCCGCGGCCTTGGCGGTGTCCAGGGCGAGGCCGCCGCTGTCCACCATCACGGTCCCGTACTGGGAGAGGATCGTGGAGAGGCGGTGCCCGGACTTGTCCATCGCGAACGCGTAGGGGATCCCGGTGGCCTCCTTGATGGCGGTGCCGGCCTCGATCATCTCCTCCCACGTCCACGGATCCTCGGGATCGGGGAGCTCCACCCCGGCCTCGTTGAACAGGTCCACGTTGATGAACGGGCCGTTCATGGTGAGGTCGGAGGGCACGGCGATCATCTGGCCGTCGTCGTTCGTCACGGCGATCCCGGGGCCCTCGAGGAACTCGTTGATGTAGTCCGCGCCGAGGTGGTCATCGAGCACCAGCAGGTCGTTGCGGAAGTCCGTGAGCGCGGTCAGGCGCACCACGTCGGGCGGGTTGCCGCCGGAGAGGCGGTTGAGCACCGAGGTCACCAGGTCCGCGTAGGCGAGGACCTCGAGCTCGACCGTCACATCGTGCTCCTCCTCGAACTGCGCGATCAGATCACGGGTGGCCTGCTCATCGGGGCCATCGGTGAAGTAGACGTAGCTGAGGGTCTTGCCGGAGAAGTCCGCCGGGTCACTCCCGCCCGTCTCCTCGGCGGTGGTCTGGCCCCCGTCAGGCGTCTCGCCGCCCGTCTCCGTGCCGGTCCCCGTTGCCGGGGGCTGGGTGGTGGAATCGTCGATGACCTCGCCCGGAGCGCACGACGCCAGGAGCGTCGCCACCGCCATCGAAGCCACCAGTGCGCTCAGTCTCTTCATGGACATCGAATGAATCCTCCTTGATTCGGTTCTGCCACTGCCCGGGCCCGTGGCCAGCACGCTCACCCGGGGACAGGCTTGTCTGGAAGGTACCACGCGTGTGTGACGCCGGCCCCGGTGAGCACCTTGGTGCACCTCCCGCTCACCCGGGTGCACGAATGTCCCGTCCGCCTCCCTCAGGCCTGCCATTCCCGACGACGACGCCCGCCCTGGTCCATCACCCTCAGTGCCGTGGGCTCGTCAATCACGAGGTCGGTGATGGTCCCGGCGCGCAGTGCCCCGAGCGTGGCCGCCACCTTCGCCTCTCCCGCCACGATGCACAGCCGGCGCGGGATGCGCGCGAGCTCCTCGGGGTTCGGCCCGGAGGCACGCTGGTTCACCTCGATGTCCGCCCAGGTGCCGTCCTCGCGCAGCATCACGGTGCACACGTCCCCCACCACGCCGCTGCGTGCGAGGGCCTCCATGTCCTCCCGGTCCAGGTATCCGCCGGTGTAGACGTGCGAGGTCATGGTGCCCCGCAGCGATCCCACCCCGAACACGGCGAGGTCGCACTGGCGCTGCAGATCGAGCACGCGCTCGATGCTCCTCTCCCGCCACATCGCCTCCCGGGTGGCCGGGTAGTCGAAGAACGCGGGGACCGGGAAGTAGGTGAGTTCCCCACCGTAGGACTCGGCCATGCGGGACATGATCTCCCCGGCGTACGGGATCCCTGAGGTGGAGGGGTTCGCGGCCCCGTTGAGCTGGACCAGCCGGACCCCGGGTGTGGGCCGGAAGCGCAGGTGGGTGGTGACCGCGGAGAGGGTGGTGCCCCACGCCACCCCGATCGTGGTGCCCTCGCTCACCAGGTCGTCCAGGAGGTTGGCGGAGAACCGGGCCACAGCGTCGAGACGGCGGAAGTCACCGATGGACTCCCGCATGGCCACCACGTGGGCGCGCACCCCGAACACCTCTGAGAAGGCGTCCACCAGCGCGCGGGAGGCGCTGGCCTCCTGGGCGAGCGTGATCCGGACGATCCCACTGGCACGGGCCTGCTTGAGGAGGCGGGAGACGGTGGAGCGGGAGACCCCGAGCCTCTTGGCGATCGACTCCATGGTCTCGTCGTGCACGTAGTAGAGCTGCGCGACCCGGTAGACCTCCTCGGCGTTTCCGTCCACCCACTCTTCCTCTCCCAGCACATATGTGCACCGGATTGAACGCTTGGCTCGACAGTACAACGATGGACGCAGAGGTGAAGGAGGACACGTTGCCCACCCACAGACCCAGCTCCCGCCTGGATGCCGGAGCGCGCCAGCGGGCCCTCGAGGCCATGGCCGCTGACGAACTCGACGTCCTCGTGGTGGGCGGCGGGGTCACGGGCGCCGGGATCGCCCTGGACGCCGCCACCCGTGGACTGACCACCGGGATCGTGGAGGCCTCCGACTGGTCCTCGGGCACCTCCTCCCGCTCCTCCCGCCTGGTCCACGGCGGGCTGCGCTACCTCTACAACCTCGACTTCGGCCTGGTGGCCGAATCCCTCCACGAGCGCGGACTCCTCCTGGAGACGATCGCCCCCCACCTCGTGACCGCCCAGCCGTTCCTGTGGCCGCTGCGCACGCCCGTCATCGAGCGGGCCTACTCGGCCGTGGGGGTGGGGATGTACGACGCGCTCGGATACCTCGGCCACCGCCGCAGGACCGTGCCGTTCCAGAAGCACCTCAGCCGCACGGGCGCCCGCGCGCTGTTCCCGGACATCCGCGAGGACGCGCTCGTGGGCGCGATCCGCTTCTTCGACGCACGGGTGGATGACTCCCGCCTCGTCCTCGCGCTGATCCGGACGGCGGCGCGCTACGGGGCCCACGCCGCCTCGCACACCCGGGTGACCCGGTTCCAACGGGACGGGAAGGGCCGGGTGGGCGGCGTCGTCGTCGAAGATGGACTCACCGGGGAGCAGCGCACCATCCGGGCGCGGCACGTGATCGCCGCCGCCGGGGTGTGGACGGAGCAGGTGCAGGAGATGGCGGGGGCCGAGGGCGGGTTGCGCGTGCTCGCGTCCAAGGGGATCCACGTGGTGGTGCCGCGCGAGCGCATCCGCGGGGAGGTGGGGCTGTTCCTGCGCACGGAGAAGTCCGTGCTGTTCATCATTCCGTGGCCGGAGTACTGGGTGATCGGCACCACGGACACGGCCTGGCACGAGTCGCTCGATACGCCGGTGGCCACGGCCGCGGACATCGAGTACGTGCTCGGGCACGCCAATGCGGTGCTCAGCTCGGACCTGACGCGGGAGGACGTGATCGCCACCTTCGCGGGGCTGCGGCCGCTCCTGCAGCCGGGCACGCTCGATGCCTCGAGGACCGCCAGGATCTCGCGCGAGCACACGGTCACCGAGGCCGCGCCGGGCCTCACCACGATCGCGGGCGGCAAGCTCACCACCTACCGGGTGATGGCGGAGGATGCGGTGGACTTCGCGCTGGGTGGGCGCGCGTCCGAGCTCCGCTCGGTGACCGCCAGCACCCCGTTGATCGGCGCCGACGGCCTCGCCGCCACCCGCCGCCTCATCCCACGGATCGCTGCCCGCTACGGCTGGGACGTGGGCCGCGTGGAGGGGTTGGTGCGCAGGTACGGCTCCGCGGTGGACGAGGTCCTCTCCATTGCCGACGGCGATCCCTCCCTGGCCCGTCCCCTCGCCTCTGCTCCGGGCTACCTGGGTGCGGAGGTGGTCCATGCGGTGACGCACGAGGGCGCGATGGGGCTCGCGGATGTGTTGGAGCACCGGATCCGGCTGATCGTGGAGACGCCGTCCCGGGGTCTGGAGGCCCTGGATGAGGTGGCGGGGATCGCGGCGCCGCTGCTGGGCTGGGACGCCGAGCGGGTGGAGCGGGAGAAGGAGGCGTACCGCGCGCTGGTGGCGGGGATTGTGGCGGCGGAGGGCGAGTCCACGGATGCGGGCGCGGCCGCCGCGCTGCGGCAGGGCCAGAGCGCCTATCGTGGGATGCCATGACCGAGCGTTACGTCCTCGCCATCGATCAGGGCACCACCTCCTCGCGGGCCATCCTGTTCGACCACTCCGGGGTTCCGCGGGCCTCCGCCCAGAAGGAGCACGAGCAGTCCTTTCCGAAGGCCGGATGGGTGGAGCACGATCCCCTCGAGATCTGGGAGCGGACGGTGGAGGTGGTGGGTTCCGCGTGTGCGGAGCTCGGTGTGGGGCCTTCCGAGATCGCCGCGGTGGGGATCACCAACCAGCGCGAGACCACCGTGGTGTGGGACCGGGAGACCGGGGAGCCGGTGTACCCGGCGATCGTGTGGCAGGACACCCGCACGGACCGGATCGTGACGGAGTTGGAGGAGGACGGGGGCCCGGACCGGTTCCGGGCCAGCACCGGCCTGCCGTTGTCCACCTACTTCGCGGGGCCCAAGATCCGGTGGATCCTGGACAACGTCTCGGGTGCCCGCGAGCGGGCGGAGGCCGGGGCGCTCGCCTTCGGCACCATCGACTCGTGGCTGCTGTGGCGCCTCACGGACGGGGAGGTGCACGCCACGGACGTCACCAACGCCTCGCGGACCCTGCTGATGGACCTCGAGTCCCTCGCGTGGGATGAGGAGATCTGCGGGGAGATAGGGGTTCCTGTGGAGATGCTGCCCCAGATCCGGTCCTCCTCGGAGGTCTACGCGGAGGTGGCGGAGCTCCCGGGCCTGGAGTGCGTGCGCGGCGTGCCGATCGCGGGGATCCTCGGGGACCAGCAGGCGGCCACGTTCGGCCAGGCGTGCTTCGCGCCGGGCACCGCCAAGAACACCTACGGGACCGGCAACTTCATGCTCCTGAACACCGGGGAGGAGGCGGTGGCCTCCGAGCACGGGCTGCTCACCACCGTCTGCTACCGGCTGGGCGATGCGCCCGCGGTGTACGCCCTCGAGGGTTCGATCGCTGTGACCGGCTCCCTGGTGCAGTGGCTACGGGACAACCTCAAGGTGATCGAGACCGCCTCGGAGGTGGAGGAGCGCGCCCGCGAGGTGGAGGACAACGGTGGGGCCTACATCGTGCCCGCCTTCTCCGGGCTGTTCGCGCCCCACTGGCGTTCGGATGCCCGCGGCGTGGTGGTGGGGCTGACCCGGTTCGTGAACCGGGGCCATCTGGCGCGGGCGGTTCTGGAGGCCACCGCCTACCAGACCCGCGAGGTCCTCGAGGCGATGGATGCGGACTCGGAGGTTCCCCTCAAGGAACTCCGCGTGGACGGCGGGATGGTGGTCAACGAGCTGCTCATGCAGTTCCAGGCGGACATCCTGGATGTGGACGTGGTGCGGCCGGAGGTCATCGAGACCACCGCGCTGGGAGCGGCCTACGCGGCCGGTCTTGCCGTCGGATTCTGGGAGAGCACCGAGGAGCTGGAGGCCAACTGGTCCGAGGACCGGCGGTGGTCCCCCCAGATGGATTCCAAGGACAGGGACCGCATGTGGCGCCAGTGGAACAAGGCCGTGACACGCACCCTGGACTGGGTGGACGACGACGTCCGCTGACCGCACTATCCTGCTGTGGTGACCCCCGAGGAAGATCCGAGCCGCGAACCGATCGCGCCGCAGGCCGGACTCTTCGATATCCCGCAGGGCGCCCGCCAGGCCCGCGCTCGGGTGGTGCTGCTGACAGGGCCCTCCGGTTCCGGGAAGACCTGGCTCGCGCGGCGCGTGGGGCTGCCGGTGCTCAACCTGGACGACTTCTACTTCGACCACGATCATCCCGGGCTTCCCCACCGCCACGGGATCGTGGACTGGGACTCCCCGGAGACGTGGAACTCGGCGGCCGCGCTGGACGCGATCGTCAGCCTCGCGCGTACGGGCAGCACGGACGTGCCGATCTACGACATCCCCACCTCCTCCCGCACCGGCGCCACCCGCCTGGATCTCGCGGACGCGCCGATCTTCATCGCGGAGGGCATCTTCGCCGCCGAACTGGTGAAGCAGGCCAAGGCGGAGGACGTGATGGCCGATGCGATCTGCATCGTGCGCCCCCGCGCCGCCACCTTCTTCTTCCGGCTCTCCCGCGATCTCGGTGAGGCGCGCAAGCCGCCGCTCACCCTGATCCGCCGCGGCCTCTCGCACGCCCGCGAGGAACCGAAGAAGATCGCCCACGATCTCGCCCTCGGCTGCCAGCCCCTCACCTTCTCCGAGGCCGAGCAGGTGGTGCGGGCGCACGTCCGCCAGGCGCTCCTCGTGCGCGATTCGGACTCCTAGGGTCTGCTCGGGCCTGCGCGTCTTGGCGCCTACTCCTCGCTCACGCCCTCCTCGTCCGTGAGCCGGGCCGCGAACTCCGCGAACCCGGGCAGCGTGAACGCCAGCCTCCCCGACGACGGCGCCACCGCAATCCCCCTCGCCACCAGTTCCGCCCGGGGCCGGCCGAGCTGCGCGGGGGTGCGCCCCAGGAACTCGGCCAGTTCGCGCATGCTCGCCTCTCCCCCGGCGGCCGCGAGTGCCTCCACCAGGGCACGCTGGGCCTCCGTGAGCCCGTCCCACCGGGCGCGATAGATCCCCTGCGCCTCATCGAACGCGAGCGCGACCGCTGATCGCGCATCCTCACGGCTGATGGTGCGGGCGCGCTTGAGTTCCCACGCGTAGCGTCCTGTGGCCTGGAGGAAGTAGGGCACGGACCACGTGGCCGCGAGCACCTCCTCGAGGGCGCCCTTCCCCCACGCGACCCCGAGGTGGCGGGCCGGAGCAGTGAGCGCCTCCCTGGCTGCCTCCGGGGTGAGGGGTCCGATCTCGAAGGGCCGGTAGAGCCGCTCCGCGTAGGGATTCGCCTTCGCCAGGACCGAGAGGAGGTGGGGCTGCCCGGCCCCCACCAGGTGGAGTGGCACGGGGAGGTCATCCTGCCCGAGCCGGTGGAGCGCCTTGTTGATCCCCGCGAGGTCCTCAGGTGAGGCGGCGTCCATCTCATCGATGGTGATGAGGCCCGCGCGTCCCTCCGCCTGCAGCCACTCGCCGAGCGCTCGGAGGAGCTCGTAGAGGTCCGAGCCCAGGTCCCCGGAGAGGTGGACCTCCGAGGCATCCGGCTTCACCTCGATCCCGAAGCTCACCACCCCCTTGGTGTCCCAGTTCATCCGGAACGAGGAGAACACCCCGATCGCTCGTGCGAGCGCATTCTTCCCCGCAGTGCGCTTCGCGCTCTCCCGCCCGGAGGAGTAACGCGCCCAAGCCCGGTGCATCGGCACATAGAGCTCACGGACGAGCGCCCGGGCCACGTGTTCGGGCGGCCCCGCCTCGATGCTGGCCACCTCCCACCCGGCATCGAGCGCCCGCTGGGCGAACTCGAGGAGGAGAACCGTCTTGCCCACGCCGCGGGTTCCGGTGACCACCCAGGGGCGGGTTCCCTCGCCGGACCCTCCGACCGCCGTGACCAGCGCATCGAACTCCGCGAGCACATCATCCCGGCCAGCGAGCACCGGCGGGGAAACCCCGGCGCCGGGCCTGAAGGGATTGGATTCGCTCATGCGGGCACGCTATCAGCGCCCCCAGACACAGTTCCCGGCGGCGGGGCTCACCATCCGTCGCTGACGCTCACCTTGCGTCCGCGCCCGCTGCTCACCTTCCGTCCGCGCCC
>JAUNRP010000040.1 GCA_030544165.1 bacterium | reverse complement strand
TGGTGGACGGAGGGTGAGTCCCGCCGTCGGGAGGTGGTGGACGGGAGGTGAGCTCCGCCGTCGGACCGGCTCTTGACCTGCCCCCAAGGATCACACTTGCCCAGTGATATCACGCCGCCAGAGTGATCCTCAGGGGCATGTCGGGGTGGGGGAGTGGCGCAGGGCCACAGGCGGACGGAGGGTGAGCTCCGCCGTCGGGAGGTGGCGGACGGGAGGTGAGCTCCGCCGTCGGGTCCAGACGAACGGAAGGTGACCACCCGCCGTCGGGAGTGAGTTTCCACACCCGGCGCCACCGGCCTCGAAACGTGGGGGTGGACTCGGGTACGCTTGGCCCTTGGCCGTGAACCCCGCAATCGGCGGGATCGCGCGCCGCACGCTACAACCCTCCTGTTACGGAAACGCCGTAACCGCTCTAGACCGAAGGAGGTGGGTTAATACGCATGCGTGGATACGAAATGATGATCATCCTTGATCCTGAAGTCGATGAGCGCACCGTTTCGCCGACGTTGGAGAAGTTCTTCAAGGTCGTGACGGATGACAGTGGCACGATCGACAACGTGGACATCTGGGGCAGGCGCCGGATGGCCTACGACATCAACAAGCGCCCCGAGGGCATCTACGTGGTGGCCAACATGACCGCCGAGCCGGCAACCGTGAAGGAGCTGGACCGCCAGCTGAACCTTTCCGAGTCCGTGCTCCGCACCAAGGTGCTGCGCCCTGACGCGCACCGTTCCGCCACCAAGCCGGGCAAGGCGCCCGCACCGCTCAAGTAAGCAACCAGCGCACGAAACCAGAGACCCAAGGAGACACCATGGCTGGCGAAACCGTCATCACCGTTATCGGCAACCTGACCGCTGATCCCGAGCTCCGCTTCACCGCCAACGGCGCGGCGGTGGCCTCGTTCACGGTGGCGTCCACCCCGCGCACCTTCGATCGCAACTCGAACGAGTGGAAGGACGGCGAGACGCTGTTCATGCGCTGCTCGATCTGGCGTGAGGCGGCGGAGAACATCGCCGAGTCGCTGACCAAGGGCACGCGCGTGATCGTGCAGGGCCGCCTGGTGCAGCGCAGCTTCGAGACCCGTGAGGGCGAGAAGCGCACCGTGGTGGAGATGCAGGTGGACGAGATCGGTCCGTCGCTGCGCTATGCAACTGCCAAGGTCACCCGCGCCTCGCGCGGCGGTGGCGGCGGTGGGGGTGGCTACGGCGGTGGCGGCCAGGGTGGCGGCGGCTACGGAGGCGGCTCCGGCTCCGGCTCCGGCGGCCAGGGCGGCTACGGAGGCGGCTCCGGCGGTCAGGGTGGTTCTGGCGGAGGCCAGGGCCGCGGTGACTACGGCGCCCCGCAGGGTGGCTCCTCGGATGACCCGTGGGCCACTGGCGGAGCCACCAACTTTGGTGACGAGCCCCCGTTCTGATCGGCCAGGTGGGCTCGCCGGTGCGCTGTGCGTACCGGCACCAACCGAGGTTTCGTGCGCGCGATTGCGCACTGATGCGCGCCGGAGGTGGGAGATCCCACCCGCCCGGCACAACCACAAGGATTGAAGGAGAAAGATCATGGCGAGGCCCCAACTTCGCAAGCCCGTGAAGAAGGTGGCGCCGGTCAAGGTGCCGCCCACGATTGACTACAAGGACACCGCCACGCTGCGGAAGTTCATCTCGGACCGCGGCAAGATCCGCTCGCGTCGCGTGACCGGCGTCTCGGTCCAGGACCAGCGCCTCATCGCGCGGGCCGTGAAGAACGCCCGCGAGATGGCGCTGCTGCCCTACACCGGCTCCGGCCGCTGAGCCCGGACCCGGAAAAGGAGAACTGATATGAAGCTCATCCTCACCGCCGAGGTCCCCGGCCTCGGCTCTTCCGGTGACGTGGTGGAGGTCAAGGACGGCTACGGCCACAACTACCTCCTCCCGCGCGGTTTTGCCACGCGCTGGACCAAGGGTGCCGAGAAGCAGATCGAGCAGATGCAGTCTGCGCGTCAGGCGCGCGAGATCGCCTCGATCGAGGACGCCCGCAAGATCCGCGATCAGATCGAGGAGGCCCCCGTGGTCGTCCGCGTGAAGTCCGGTGACACCGGCCGCCTGTTCGGCGCCGTCTCCGGTGCGGACATCGCCGAGGCCCTCGAGGAGAAGGGCATCAAGGTGGACCGCCGCCGCGTGTCCATCCCCAACCCGATCAAGATGGTCGGCGATTACGACGTGGCCATCCGCGTCCACGAGGACATCCTCGCGAACGCCGCGATCCAGGTGCGTCCCGGCAAGTAGGTCCCTTGGGCGCGCCCCCGTTGTGGGGTGCGTTTCCATTCCCGACGACGACGGCGGGCCCCCTCCTTCGGAGGCGGCCCGCCGTTTCGCGTATCCGCGCGCTGCGCGTGATTCCCGGGCGGCTGGTTATCCACAGGGTGTGTGGAAATTGCTCCCGGGCGAGCCTCCAGATTGCCAAGATCTCGCAAAATTGGCCCGCCGAAACCCCCAAGTTGAGGTTGAGGTGTGTTGCCCGGCGTGTCGTCCACGGACACGCCGAGGAGTTTTCCTCCACAGGCCGTGGAGACGAGAATTCGTTGGAATTCTGCCATTCAGCGGCTGTAGAGAAGCGCGCGTCACTTCTTTGGACCGAATATGATCCCCAGAGTTATCCACGGATTGTGGAGAACTCCGCCAGTCATGCACAGGCTTTCCACAGGGAGGCCCTTCTTCGTCCACAGGAGGGCGGATTCGCGGTTTTGCGGGAGACGATCTGGGTACTACATTCAACCGATCCTCCGTTCGTGTCAGTCCCCTCTGGTGCCATGGGAGGGCCACCAGATCGGTGGGGAAGATAGAGGACGAGTGATGGTTGCCCAGCTGAACGATCGAGACCCGGTTGCCTTCGACCGGACCCCTCCCCAGGACATCCAGGCGGAGCAGTCGGTGCTGGGCGGGATGCTGCTGTCCAAGGATGCCATCGCGGACGTGGTGGAGGAGCTGCGCACCGAGGACTTCTACCGGCCGGCGCACGAGACCATCTACTCGGCCGTACTCGATCTGTACGGGCGCGGTGAGCCTGCGGACGCCGTGACGGTGGCCAGCGAGCTCACCAAGCGCGGGGAACTGGCCCGGGTGGGCGGCGCCCCGTACCTCCACACCCTGATCGCCTCGGTCCCCACTGCCGCCAACGCCGGGTACTACGCCCGCATCGTGCGGGACCAGGCCGTGCTGCGGCGGCTCGTGGAGGCGGGAACGCGTATCGCCCAACTCGGCTACGCCACCGATGGCGGCGAGGTGGATGAGCTGGTGAACACCGCGCAGGCGGAGGTCTACCAGGTCACCTCCGGCAAGACGAGCGAGGACTACCGGCCCATTCGGGACATCCTCGTGGAGGTCACGGACGAGATCTCCAACAACCAGAACCGCGGCGACGGCATGATCGGCGTGCCCACCGGATTCCGCGACCTGGACGGCCTCACCAACGGCCTCCACCCCGGCCAGATGATCATCATCGCCGCACGCCCGGCCATCGGTAAGTCCACGCTCGCCCTGGACATCTGCCGCTCCGCCTCCATCCACAATGGCCACACCTCCGTGATCTTCTCCCTGGAGATGGGGCGCACCGAGCTCACCATGCGTCTCCTCTCCGCGGAGGCCGGGATCGAACTCAACCGCCTGCGCCGCGGCAACCTCGATGATCGTGACTGGACCCGGATCGCCTCCACCCAGTCCCGGATCTCGGAGGCGCCACTCTTCATCGATGACTCGCCCAACATGAACCTCATGGAGATCCGCGCCAAGTGCCGCCGCCTCAAGCAGCGCCACGATCTGAACCTGGTGGTGGTGGACTACCTCCAGCTCATGAGCTCGGGCAAGAAGGTGGAATCGCGCCAGCAGGAGGTCTCGGAGTTCTCCCGCGCGCTCAAGCTGCTCGCCAAGGAACTCGAGGTTCCCGTGATCGCGGTGGCCCAGCTCAACCGTGGCCCGGAGCAGCGCACGGACAAGAAGCCGATGATGTCGGACCTGCGTGAGTCCGGTTCGCTGGAGCAGGACGCGGACGTGGTGATGCTCCTCCACCGCGAGGACGCCTACGATCGCGATTCGGCCCGCGCGGGGGAGGCGGACATCATCGTGGCAAAGCACAGGAACGGCCCCACGGACACGATCTCGGTGGCGTTCCAGGGCCACCTCTCCCGCTTCGCGGACATGGCCCGGGAGAGCTTCTGATTCTCGAAGTGCAGGCAACTCCTGCAATCGCACGCAACTCGCGACTCTGCCGATGTGAGCGCCTCCGGTGGAGAGCTCTACCCGGTGGTCGGCAAGATCGCTGTGACAATCAGGTAGGGGTCGCTCTGGGGTCTCGGAGTGGTTCTGTTGTGGTCGAGGGCCCGCGTGGTTGCGTGCAGGAGAATCTGCCTGAGCTCAGTGGCCTCCTCCCGGGTGAGCTGGACGGTGACGTCACTGAAGTGGACAGGTTGCGCGCGGTGGTTGGCCGCGGGTGCGAGATCGGTAGTCCACACGTCGCCTGCGGCGGTGCGCGCGAGGATACGGACACCGTCTGTGGGGGCGTTGGTCAGGACATCTGTGTAGTCACGGGCCAGTTGCTGCGCCAGGACTCTTCCCTGGGCGTCGACCCGGTGACGCAGGTCGTCATAGCGCATGGCCTCGACCGGTACTAGGTACCCCGTGTGCTTTGAGCGATACACCTTCACCGCGCGTCCCGGACGCGGCACCACACGCACGACCTCGAGGAGGTCTCGCGCCACCATCCGGCGCACCCGGTACAGCATCGTGTTCACGCTGACACCAAGCTGGCTGGCCGCATCCGACACGGTGCAGTCTCGCCCGAGAAAGGGATGAAGGAACCTGGAGCGGACAGGGTCGACGAGGATCGCAGCCTGCTCGTGGTTGGTGACTCGATGCAGTGTCTCAGTCTCTAGCGCTGCCCAAGGTGAATCGAACTCTTCCATTTCATCCAGCCTAGGTCTCAGGCTCCCGATATGCCCACCAGACCTGCTCGACGTTCCCTGCTGTTCCGGCTTGATGTGGCCCTCCTGTGGTCATCGGGGCTGGTGTCCTGGGTAGGTATCTACACGATGTTCGTCGCACTCCCGATCATGGTCTACGAACGGACCAGCTCGCCCCTGGCGACAGCTCTGACAGTGCTGGGAGGCGCGGTGCCACCGGTGCTCATCGGGCAGGTCGCAGGAGTGGTTGGCGACCGGTACGACCGGAGGCGCGTGATGATCCTCACCAGCACGCTCATGTCTGTGCTCACCCTCGGCTACCTCGCGGTCGCCGAGGGCCCGTGGTGGTGGCTGGCACTGCTCAACCTGATCATTAGCAGCGTGGGCCAGTTCATCGGACCGGCTGAGCATGCACTCCTGCCCGAGCTGGTCGAAGAGGCCAGGCTGGGCGAGGCAGCCAGCTTGAACGCGCTGAACAACAACCTGGCTCGCCTCATCGGGCCAGCTCTCGGGGGTGTTCTGTTCGCACAGGCAGGGTGGTCGGCGGCGGTGCTCCTTAACTCCGGCACCTACCTCCTTGCAGCCGCCCTGGTGAGCGGGGTCACCCGCAACCGGCCGCATGCCATACCCCCTGCCGCCACCGCCACACGGTCCCTGAGGCTGGAGTGGCTCGAAGGCGTGGCGAACGCGTGGAGAACCCCTCATCTCAGATCCCTGCTGTTCCTCCTCGCCCTAGTGATGTTCGGGGAGGGATTCGTCTCGGCCTTGCTCGCCCCGCTGGTGACCGAGCTGATCGGCACCGCCCAAACCCTCGGTTGGATACTGTCCGCCCAAGCTGTCGGCGGTATCGTCGGCGCTCTCTGGGCCACCAAAGTCGCCGACCGACACAACCCCGTCAGGCTACTTGGGTGGGCCGCGCTCAGCGCCGGGCTCTTGTTGGTAATCACCTTCAACTACGCACTGTTCTACCCACAGGCATGGCCCGCCGTCCTGCTCACCGGCCTCGCCGGAGTGCCCTTCGCCGTCTTCGCCGCGGCACAGCTCCAGGCGCTCCAACTCCTGACCTCGCCCGGACTCAGAGGCAGGACCTTCGCGCTGGCGTGGGGACTCAACGGCCTGACACAACTCGTTGGAATCACCCTCGCCGGACTCGCCGCGGAAAGATGGGGTGTCCTCGTGATCAACGTGGACGCCGCTGGCTACCTGCTCGCCGGCATTGTCGCACTACTCATCACACAGTCGCGCTCCGGCACGCCCGCCAGCAAGCACCCCAGAGCCAGCGACCCAGACATCCGGTAGTGCCACGCGGCGTGCAGCGGGACGTGCCGCCCGAATCGCCCACCGTGAGGCCGTCCCACCTGCCGTACGAAGTTACTGTCCACCGGCCATGCCGACGCCGGGCAGGTCGCTGAAGCGTGCCGTGACATCGAGGGAAACGACCTGGCGCCCCGTCTGCCGGGCATGCGCGGCGATGATGAGGTCGTGGGCGCCACGGGGTCTCCCTGAGCGACGCACGTGGTCGAGCAGCGCGGCGTGCTCCGCCGCGGTCGATCTCGTGTATGGCAGCACCTCGATCGTCTCCTCGACATCCTGGACGAACTGCTCACGTGCCTCCCGCCTGGAAGTGTCCGCCGCCAGGACCCCATGCCGAAGCTCGGCGAGCGTGACCGAAGCGATGGCGATGTCATCGGACTCGGAGATCCCGGTGACCCGCTCCCCGTGGCGGTCGAGCTGGATCAGGGCGTTGGTGTCGAGGATCAAACGTGCCATGGGTCTGCTGTGTCCGCGGTGAGAAGACTGTTTGCGCTCGTAGCCTCGGCAGCGAAGTCGTCGTCGAGCGGCAGACGTCCAGCGCGGCGGGCGAGGAAGCCAGCAACGGTGCGCGGAGTCGCCGGCACGATACGAGCCACGACCCGGCCGTCACGCTCGACGGTGTACTCCTCGCCATCTTGCTCGACGCGGTCGAGCAGCGTGGAGAATCCGCGGGACGCGTCTCGTGCGGTGATCCTGGTCATGACGCCGATCCTACACCTGTGTCAGACAAGTCAGACAGTAAAAGGAAGTCGATCTGGCACGTGGCGCCCGCGCCCGCGCTCTCTGGTCGTGCTACACGGGTCCAGTTCTACACTGATCCGATGGGCAACCTCACCATCACAGTCGATGACGCCACGCTCAGACGTGCCCGACTTCGTGCCCTCCAACGTGATGAGTCGGTGAACGCGTATCTCGCAGAGGTGCTGCGCCGGTACGCGGACGCGGATGGCGCGGATCAGCGAATGGCTGAGGTCCTTGCATACGCCCAGGCCTCCGCGCATGGAAGCGGCCCTGGGGGGCGGAGCTGGAGCCGAGGTGAGATTCTCCGTGGCTGACTTTGTGGATACCAAAGTGCTCGTCTACGCATTCGACGCGGAGCGCGCATCCCCGGCGTCACGATCTGCAACCCCTTCGGGGATCTCTAGGGCGCCTTGGGCTCGCGAAGTCCGTCACTCACCCTTCACCTTCCAGAGCGCTCCCACCACGACGGCGACGACCAGTCCTCCCGAGAGGTAGCCCGCCGCTGTGGCCACCCCCCACGCGGCAGCGAGCTGGGCGACCGCAGCCACCCCGACCGCACCTCCCATCTGCAGGCTGACGTTGGCGAGCCCCGAGCCAGGTCCGCGGACGGAATCGGGGAGTCCCGCCGTCGACGCAGTAAACCCTGCCACGAGCCCTACCCCCACGCCCGCAGCCCAGACGACGCCGGGCACGACGTACGCCGCAACCATGCCTGCCGTTGAGGCCGGGACGGAGGATGACGAAAGCCACAGTGCCGCCATTCCGAGCGCCTGGGCCCCCAACGAAACCGCGATCAGGCCACGGGGCCGGTCAGTCGGCCGCTCGGTCTCGTGGCGGGAGAGGAGCGTTCCAGCGATCCGGGACCCGGCGTAGAGGGCGAGGCTCAGCGGCACCACGAGCAGTCCGGCGATCAGTGGTGAGAACCCGAGACCTCCCTGCAGGTGCAGCGTCACGAGGTAGAACCCGGCGAAGAGGCTGCATCCGATGATGGCCGTGAGCGCGTTGCCGGCACGCACGTCCATCCGCGCAAGGAGGCCGGGCGGCACGAGGGGCCGCGTGCTGACGCGCTGGCGCCACCAGCCGGCACCGAGGAGGGAGAAGCCGATCGCGAGGAGTGCCACCACGCCGCCGGGGCCTCCGGCCACGCCACCCAGGCCCGCGATGACGAGTACCAGACCGGCTGTGATCATGAGCGCTGTCAGCCAGTCGGGCATCCGGGAATCGGTGGAGGGGTGCGCCGGAAGTATCCGTGCGCCCGCCACAACGATCGCAAGGACGAGGGGCACGTTGACCAGGAAGACCCACTGCCAACCCGCCAGCATGAGCACGCCTCCGGCGAGGCTGCCGGAGGCGCCCGCGATCCCGCCGAGGCCGGCGAACGTCGCGATGGCACGCCGCCGGGCCTGAGGCGCTGTGAAGAGGTCACCGATCAACGCCATTGCCGCCGGGGTGACCAGTGCCGCCGCGATGCCTTGGAGGAATCGGCCCGCCACCAGCATCGCCCCGGTGCCGGCAGCGGCGCAGAGCAGAGAGGCGATCCCGAACGCGACCGTCGCCCACAGGAACTGCCGGCGCCGGCCGATCCGCCCCGTCAGCGCACCCCCCACCAGGAGGAAACCTCCCAGGCCGAGGAGGTAGGCATCCATGACCCACGGTGCCCACGCGCCGTCGAGCCCCAGATCGCGGGCCATGGTGGGCAGTGCCACGTAGACCACGGTGGTGTCCAGCACCATGAGGAACTGGGCGATGAGGATGACGATGAATCCGGCCTGCGCGGTGGAGGCCGCGACTACCGTGCGTGCTGAACCGAGGGGCCGCTCGGACTGTCTCGTGGGGGCGCTCATGAGGTGGTCACCCCCGCCAGGACTCGGCTCGGATCAGTGAGGGCCGTGCGGGCGGTGATGCGGGCCAGCCGCGCGCCCTGGTAGGAGGCCGCCGCGAGCACGGCCGGGCCCGGCGCCTGGGCGGGCATCCCGGTGGCGAACCCCGTCCCGTAGGGGTTCCCGCCGGCCCCGTACACCACCGGATCCGTGTAGCCCGGGCCGATGATCAGGCTGCCCCAGTGGTAGAAGATGTTGTTCATCGCGAGGATGGTGGACTCCAGGCCGCCGTGCGCGTTGATCGCCGAGGTGAAGCTGGTCACCGGCTTGTCATGGAAGACGCCCTCCTGCCAGAGCCGGCCCTGGGCGTCGATGAACTCCAGGAGTTGGGCCGAGGGCGTGCCGAATCGAGTCGGCGTACCGAACGCGTACGCGTCGGCCCAGCGGAGGTCGTCCTTGGTGGCGAGGGGGACCAGGGGGGCCACCTCGTCGACGTACCGGCGCCAGGCCGGGTTCCGGTCGATGGCCTCCTCGGGGGCGAGCTCGGCCACGCGCAGGAGGCGCACGTCCGCCCCCTCGCTGCGAGCGCCGTCCGCGACCGCGGTGGCGAGCTGATGCATGGTGCCGCTGGCGCTGTAGTAGATGACTGCGATGTTCATGAGAATGCTCCGTTCGTAAATAGTCCGACACCGGAATAATAACTACGACGACGGACTATCCGCAAGAGGGATATCTTGTTACGCTTGAGGGCATGACCCAAGCCGCCCGTTCACAGCCCGCCACCACCGGCTCGCCGCCACGTTCCGGCGATCCCCGCATCGAACTGGCCGGGCTCTTCCTCGAGGCCCACCGGGGATTGATGGCCCGGTTGGCGGACGTCCATGGCCGCCACGGCCTGCAGGGCACCGAGTTCACCTGCCTGCTCCGCCTCTCCCGCTCCCCCCGCCAGCAACTGCGCATGAGCGACCTCGCCGCCCAGACCGGGACCTCCACCAGCGGCATCACCAGCGTGGTGGACCGCCTCCTCGCCGCAGGTCTTGTCACGCGCGAGGCGTCCCCCGAGGACCGGCGCTCACTCCTGGTGCGACTCACCGACGACGGCGCGGCTCGCCTGGCCGCGGACCTGGAGGATCTCGTCGAGGTACTCGAGGAGTGTGTGGAGGCCCCGATCGGCCCCGACCGGGACGCCGTGGCCCGTGCACTACGGAACGTTCGCGACGTCGTCGCCCCCCAGGCCGGTCAGGTCACCTGAGGCCAGCCAAGGGGCCCGAGCTGCTCGCCAACCGCTGTCGAGATCGTGGTACAGGGGTCCACAATTTGGTGTCAGGCGCACTATGGGAGGGAGTCGTCCTCCAGGGCTGCAGCAAGGTCGAATGCGAGGACAACCGCCCTCGCGAGGGCCTCTTCCTGATGCGGGAGAAGGTAGCCAACCAGTCGGCCGATCGCCTCCACTCCCACCGTCATGGTGTTATCGATCGAGACGACTGAACGGTGATCGAGCCCGTTTTCGGGCCCGACCTCCACCTCGCTTGTCAGCCCCCGAATGGTCGAGGTGATGGGCGCGACCGTCACACGCCTCATGTATTCGCGGGCCGTTGATCGGGTGAGGACGAGCGCCGGGCGTGGCGTGTCGGCCGCCACAAGCCGGATCTCACGCATCGAGGCCGTGAAGGGAGAGGTTTGTGGTAGTGAACGCGACGAGGTCCTCCAGCCCATTCGCGTCGCCCTCCTCCGCCAGGATGCGAGCCTCGTGCTCGTAGATCCTCCGTCGCATCTCGCGCTCTACCGCGAATG
The DNA here is from genome assembly GCA_030544165.1 of bacterium. Lineage (GTDB taxonomy): Bacteria > Actinomycetota > Actinomycetes > Actinomycetales > Actinomycetaceae > JAAZBW01. The sequence goes on along the minus strand of JAUNRP010000040.1, from coordinate 1,192 downwards.
CGATGACCGATGCGCGGCTGGGGGCACCTCCCGAGTCAACGAGCGAATCGAGGTACTCCACGATCCGCTCGGGGAGGCGTACGGAAATCTGGGTGGTGGTCATGTCCCTAGTTTACAACCGTGAATCCCAGTTCGGGATTCACCAGACCGGTGGCCCTTGTTAGCCCGACTTCCGCCGAAACGCGGCGCTGCGACCCCGCCGCAGCTCCGTGCGGCCCCATCTTCGACTTCACGGCCTCGGCATCGCCTTCCACGTGCCCCGCCGGCGCGGGAGCCTCGCGAGGCGCCTCGTCGCCGGCGTCGTCGCCCCCCTCGCCAGCCTCACCCTCATCAACCTCTGCCGGCTCCTCACCCGCCGCGGCCTTCTGGGCCACCTCGGCCTGCTCCTGCGCGAGGGCATCCCTGGCGAGATCCGCCTGCGCCTCCGCCGGCTCCTTCGCACTGGTTGACTGGCTTAGTGCCAGCGGATGTGGCTGCCGCCCGTCAGGCTTGGTGCGGCAGCGGGCAGTGACCTCGGGCGGGGCTGGCGGTGTCGCCGTCGGGGTCGGATTTGGCCGAGGACGGAGGCGGTCAGGGCCACGGTGAACCCGAGGGTCTGGACCGGGGTGAGGGCCTGGTCCAGGACCAGCCAGCCCAGGGCCGCGGCGGTGATTGGGCTCAGCGGGCCGAGCAGTGAGGTCGACGTGGGCGGCAGGCGGCGGGCGGCGTGGAACCACAGGGCATAGGCCAGGGCGCCGCCGACCAGGCTGAGCCAGGCGTACCCGAGGACCGCACCGGGGGTCAACACCCAGGGGCCGCGGTCGACCAGCGGGATCAGGGGGGCAATCATCAGCCCGCCGAGCAGCAGCTGCCACCCGGTGGAGGCCAGCCCGGTCAACCCGGCCGTGGGTCCCCAGGCGCGGGTCAGGGTGATGCCCAGCGCCATGCTGATGGTGCCGGCGCAGGCGGCGATGGCACCGAGCGGGTCGATCCCGTCGAGGCCGCCGGTGAAGGTCATCGCGACCCCGGCCACCGCGGCCAGTGCCCACCCGAGCTGCCGGCGCGGGGTCGGCCGGGCGAACATGGCCCAGGCCGCCGCCGCCACGACGAACGGCTGCCCCGCGCCGACGACCGCCGCCAGCCCGCCCGGCAGTCGGTAGGCGGCCACGAACAACAGCGGGAAGAACACCCCGATGTTCAGCGCGGCCAGCAC
>JAUNRP010000039.1:10244-11811 GCA_030544165.1 bacterium | reverse complement strand
ACGCCTGCTCGGACCTCGCCTGCTCGCTCCACGTTCGCGGCCTCACCGGCCCCGTCCACGGGGTCCCCACCCGCGAGACCATCTCCTACGACGCCTCCGTGGAGCGGCTACGGGGAAACGTGGCCGCGTTCGTCCGCCGGGTGGCGGCCAGTTGACCCAGGCGGGACGACGACGGGGGGTGAGCTCCGCCGTCGGGGAATCAGCGGACCCGGTTGAGGGTCTCGCGGGCGGCGCGCGAGCGGGCGCGGCCATTGGCGCTGGCGAGGAGGAGGCCAGCAGTGAGGAGGCCGATCGCGAGGGCCCAGCGGATGACCACGAGGGTCAGATCGCCCGAGGTGTCCGCGAGGGAGTCCCACTGCCGTACGAGCTGGACCGTGCGGATGATGGCGATCACGGCGAACACGGCGCCGGCCACCCAGAGCGCGGTCCCCAGCCAGACGGGCCAGCGGGGCAGATCGAGGCCCACATCGGAATCGGAGACCACGCCGTGACCGGGGGCGCCGCTCTGGGCGCGCTCGGGGGGCTGCGGGGTCTCGGTCACGCCCCCAGCGTAGCGGCAGGGTGGACGGCTACGGATCGGCCCGGTGGTGGGCCGTACCATGGTGGGGTGATCTTCAAGTCAGTGGGCGAGAGGCGGCCCTACCCGGAGCACGGGATGGAGCTGTCCGGGTGGACGGGGCTCCCGCCGCGCACCGTCCGGCTCGACCAACTGACCACCACACGGGCCATGCTCGATCTGAACACCCTCCTCTCCGAGGACTCCACCTTCTACGGTGACCTCTTCCCGCACGTGGTGGCGTGGCGGGGCGAGCTCTACCTGGAGAACGGGATGCACCGCGCGCTGCGCTCCGCGCTGCACGGGCGAACTGTGATCCACGCCCGAATTCTGGAGCTCGCGGATGACGGAACGCCGCTCCCTCCTCCGGTACGGTGAAGCGGTGAGTATTGCGGAGAGGGAGCACGCCCGCGGCAAGGCGGAGCGGCGCCGGCGTTTGCAGGTCCGGCAGACCCTCGTCTTCGGCTCGCTCATCCTGCTCCTCGGCGTGATCCTGTTCATCGCGTGGCTGCAGTGGACCCGGGCGATCCCGTCCCCGTTCGCCCGCGAGTTCACCACCGAGGACGTGCCGCGGGTCTCTGACACCGTGGCCTGCCCCGCCGATGGCCAGGTGATGGTGCCTGCAGCGGAGATCACGGCGGTGGTGCTGAACTCCACGCCCACATCCGGCCTCGCCACCGGAGTGGCGGATGAGCTCACGCTCGCGGGGGTGCACATCGTCTCCGTCGGCAACTGGTCCGAGACGGTGCTGCAGGGCCAGGGCGTGATCCAGGTGGGTCCCGCCGCGATCACGGAGGCGTACTCGCTCCAGGCGCTCCTGCCGGGCATGGCGGTGATGCTCGTGGAGAGCGAGGAGGAGAGCGCCACGGTGATCCTCGGCACCCAGTTCCAGAACGTGGCACCGGCCTCCGCGCTGCAGCCGGGTACCCCCATTGCCGTACCCCCCGGGTGCGCCGCGGGGGCGGTGCCGGGGGGTACTCCCACCGGAGTCCCCACGGGCGAGGTCCCGCC
>JAUNRP010000039.1:2325-10234 GCA_030544165.1 bacterium | reverse complement strand
GAGGCTCCCGGGGACGGCGGTGCGGGCATCGAGGCCGATGGTGCCGGTGAGGCCGTCTCTGAGGGCGAGGGCGCAGGCACGGCTTCGGGAGAAGGCTGAGCGGGGCGTGGGCACCCACCCTCCGCAGGAGCCCTACGCCTCCGCCCCACTCGCGGGCGGGGACCGGGTAGATCCCTACGCCGGGTTCTCCCCGGTGGGCTCGGATCGCACCACCACCGTGGGCGAGAGCTACCAGGGCGGACTCGAGGACGCGGCCCGCGCCGGCGTCCAGGTGTTGGGGAGGCGGCGCGAAGACGGCACCTTCGTCTTCCCCGGCACGGAGTCCATCAATCGCTCGCGGGTGTTCTCCGGTCCCGGCTACCTCGCCCCGCGCCCCCCGCAGACGCGCTGGGCGGTCCCCGGGGTGTGGATCTCCGCGATCGGCCTCGTGGTCTTCCCGCTCCTGCTGGTGGGGATCGTGTTCGGCGCACTCGGACTCCAGGAAACCCGCGAGGGGACCATCGCCGGCCGGGGTGCCTCACGCACGGCCGTGACCATCGGCGCAATGGGCGCCGTGCTGTGGCTCATGTTCTGGATCGCCTGGCAACTCACCCGGTCATGAGTTCGCTAGGGTGTGCCGAATGAAGCCGTTCCTCCTCATCTCCACGCGCCCGGAGGACCACCTCGCAGAGGAGGAGAGGGACGCCTTCCTCCGGTTCGGAGGCCTGGACGAGCACGAGTTGGTGCAGTTCCGGCTCGAGAAGCAGCCCCTCCCGGAGTTCGATCCCGCGGCATGGTCCGGGATCATGCTCGGCGGCTCCCCGTTCGATACCTCCACCCCACGGGTCAACAAGTCCGAACTCCAGCTCCGGGTGGAGCACGAGCTGGCCGGCCTCCTCGATCAGATCGTGCCGTTGGACTACCCCTTCCTGGGCGCGTGCTACGGGGTCGGAACACTCGCGGTCCACCAGGGTGGCCGCATCGATACCCTCTACTCCGAGGATGCGGGGAACACCACCATCAGGCTGCAACCCGAGGGCCTGGCAGATCCCCTCCTGCAGGGGATCCCCGCCCAGTTCACCGCGTTCGTGGGCCACCACGAGGCCTGCTCCCAACTCCCGCGAACCGCACAGTTGCTCGCCAGCTCGCAGTTCTGCCCGGTCCAGATGTTCCGGGTGGGCACGAACATGTACGGCACCCAGTTCCACCCCGAGTTGGACACGCGGGGCTTCCTCAACCGGGTGGACCAGTACCGGGACGCCGGATACTTCTCGGACTACGAGGCCGTCTACGCCGCCAACTCGAACGTGGACACCGAGGCGGCCAACAGGATTCTCGCGAACTTCGTGGCGCGCTACGCCGCCTGAGGGCGCCGCACGCCCGCCGGGCCAGCCTCGCAGAGGTCAGGAGAAGAAGTCCCGCGCGGCTTGCGGGAGGAGCCACCAGCCCACGAACGCCACCAGATCGATGAGGAAGTGGGCCAGCACCAGCGGCATGGTCCTCCCCCACCTCCGGTAGGCCTCGTTGAACACCAGCCCCATCACCAGGTTTCCGAAGAACGGGCCGATGCCCTGGTACAGGTGGTAGGAGCCTCGGATGGTGGCGGAGGTGAGCGAGGCCGTCCACCAGCTCCACCCCGCCTGCCGCCAGCGCTCGAGCGCGTAGCCCACCACCAGGACCTCCTCGAGGATGGCGTTCTTGGCGGCCGCGAGCAGCAGGATGGGCACCGCCCACCACTCCGGTTGGAGGGCGGCGGGCGTGATGGCAACTGTCATGCCCATCTCGCGCCCCAGCAGGTAGAAGGCGAGTCCCGGGATCCCGATGACGGCGCCGATCGCGAAGGCGCCCCCGAGGTCCCGCAGGGGCATCCGGAGATCGAAGCCGATGCGCCGGAACGGGTTGGTCCGGTCTCCCGCGAGCAGGAAGAGCGCGAGGGCCACGGGTACCAGGGTGAACACGATCGAGTTGAGCTGGAAGGCCAGATCGATCAGGGAGCGCTGCGCCATCGGGGTGTTCATGGCCACCGACTGCTGCCCGAGCGGAGTGGGCGCCGAGAGCCGCTCGATGATGCGGATGATCGAGTGCGCTCCGGAGAAGAGGAGGGAGACGCCGAGCACCAGCCACACCTCCCAGGTGTGGCGCCGGCGCAGCGAGATATCCGCCTCCAGATCCGGTCCCGGCCATGGAATCCGCGGGGGGATCAGGGGGCGCCGTGCGATTCCCGCTTCCCTCCGCGACGCCACTACTCCCCCTGCGCCGCTCGGAGGAGGCCAATCGATGGCTCGATGCTGCCCACCGGCAGGCCGCCGCCAAGGACCGCGGCGTGGCCGAGCGCCGCGGCGGGGGCCGTCTCCACACCGAGCATGCCGAGGAGGTGGATCGCCACCACCATGGCGGCGCGCATCGAGCCGTCCGAGACCTTCACGGCCACTCCCCCACCTCCCGGTGCGGACACGGCGAGCACGCCCTCGGCGCCGCGCTTGGCGATCGAGCCCGGGAGAAGCTGCATGAGCCGGGTGTCATCCGCGGTCGCCCCGCCCACCATCACGGGGTGGGCCCGCATCGCCTCCGCCACCCTCACCCCATCCGGATCGGCCCACGGGAGCTGGGCGTAGGCGGTGGCCAGGTCCCGGACCGTCACCGCGTGGACGGGTGCCCCGCAGCCGTCCACCGCGGTGGCGTGGATGGCCCCCACCGCCTCTGAGATCACCTCGCGGACCATTTCCTGGAGCGGGTGCTGGACCCCCAGGTAGGTGGCCGGATCCCACCCGGAGGCCACGCAGGCCGCCAGCATCCCCGCGTGCTTCCCCGAGCAGTTGTGCCAGATCCGGCGGGGTTCGGGCGCGTTGGATGCTCCGCGGTCCCGGACCGCGGCAGTGGTGGCGGCGCGGAGCGCCTCCGGATCGCCCGGGAGCGCGGGCGGGCACCCGAGGGCGTCCTCGTCCACCCCGGCCGAGGCGAGGATGGCACGCACCGCCCCGAGGTGGGCCTCCGAGCCATCGTGGGAACCGGTGGCGATCGCGAGGTGCTCCCCCGCCAACCCCGCCCCCGCCCGGAGCGAGGCGATCGCCTGGAACGGCTTGAGCGTGCTGCGCGGCAGGATCGGGGTATCGGGATCTCCCAGCGCGGCGGCCATGGACCCATCTCCCGCGATCGCCACGGCGAACCCACGGTGGCGCGATTCGGGAAAACCGCCGCGGACCACGAGGGCCAGCTCGGCATCGTGGTGGCGGGTGTGAGAGAGCACGAACCAGAGCGTAACCCGAATCGCCGTGCATCCGCTGGCAGCCCGCTGAATCAGCCCGTGGGCTGGCCCGCCGGACCGCTCCCCGTGAAAGAATTGGACCCATCACCGCCAGGAGCGTGGGATGCGCACGGGCCGGGGCAGGGCTCGGCGGGTGCGGAGAGGGAGGAGCCCAGGTGGCGGAGCTGACCAGGAAATCGCGGATCAGGGACTTCTACGCCCACCCGCTCGGGCGGGACATCGCGGACAAGGTCCTGATGACCATGGGCCGCTCATCGCGTTGGATCACCAATCCCGTGGTGGCGAACCTCCGGATCAGCCACGTGGAGCGCCTCGCCTCCAGGATGCTCGGCCCCAGCTTCGTGGACACCCTGCTCGAACTCCTGGCCGCCAACCCGGACGTCCCCACCACCCGCGGCGGCCCCACCGAGCGCGCCTGGTGGAAGGAGGCCGTCTTCTACCAGGTCTACCCGCGCTCCTTCCAGGACTCCGACGGCGACGGCGTGGGTGACCTCGCCGGCATCACCTCGCGTCTGGACTACCTCGCCGATCTGGGCGTGGGCTGCGTCTGGCTCTCACCCGTGTTCGCCTCCCCCAATCACGACATGGGCTACGACGTCTCGGACTACCGGGCGATCATGGAGGAGATGGGCTCCATGGCGGACATGGAGGAGTTGATCCGGGGCTGCCATGAGCGCGGCATGCGGATCATCCTGGACCTCGTGGCCAACCACACCTCCTCCGAGCACGAGTGGTTCGAGCGGGCCGTGGCCGATCCGGACGGCCCCTACGGGGACTACTACTTCCTGCGCCGGGGTGAACCCGGGGAGGATGGCAGCGGCACGCCCCCCACCAACTGGAAGAGTTTCTTCGGCGGCAGTGCGTGGCGGTGGATCCCGGAGGCAAGGCGCTGGGTGCTGCGCCTGTTCGCGGACACCCAACCCGATCTCAACTGGGACAACCCGCGGGTTCGGGCCGAGATCGAGGAGATCGTCCAGTTCTGGATGGCCAAGGGGATCGACGGCTTCCGCATGGACGTCATCAACTACATCTCCAAGAAGGAGGGCCTCCCCGAGGGGGATCCGTTCATTGGCGATCTCATGTGGTTCACCGGGATCGAGCACTACTACGTGGGCCCCCACCTGCACGCCTATCTCCGCGAGCTGCGGCGCCGCGGCTTCACCCGCGCCGCGGATGCTGAGCCTCCGGCAAGTACGGCGCGTCGTCGGGAAGCAGACGGAACCCTGGGCGAACCGCTCCCGCCGGAGCCCGTGGGACTGATGGTGGGCGAGACCCCGGGGATCGGGGTGGAGGTGGGACGCCTACTCTCCGCCTCCGAGCGCGGTGAGCTGGACATGATCTTCAACTTCGATGTGCTCACGCCGCCCGGAAACACGCGGTGGAGCGATTTCACCTACGACCTGAACTACATGAAGTCCTACTTCGAGGACTACCAGGACCGGATCGGATCCAACGACTGGATCGCCCTGTTCATCGAGAACCATGACAATCCGCGGATCGTCTCCCGCGTGCTCGGCGCGGACGCCCACAACCCCGTGCTGCGCGAGGCTGTGGCCAAGGTGGTGGGCACCATCATGATCACCATGCGGGGCACGCCGTTCATCTTCCAGGGCCAGGAGATCGCGGCCATGAACCAGGACTTCACCTCGATGTCCGATCTGCGGGACGTGGACTCGTTCGGGCGGCACCAGGACCTGCGGGATGAGGGGGCCACCGTGGGGGGCGCGTTCGCGGAGATCCTCGTGGGGACCCGCGATCACGCGCGCGTTCCCATGCGGTGGGAGCCGGGCGGGACCACCGGATTCACCACCGGCGAGCCGTGGCTGCCCGGGCGGGAGGTCTCCCGCGGGTTCACGGTGGCGGAGCAGCTGGCCGAGCCGGACTCCGTGCTCAACTGGTACAAGCGGCTCATCCAGCTCCGCGCGGAGCACGAGGCATTCACGTACGGGGAGATCGAGTTCGTGGCCCCCGGAGCCCGCGACTACTTCGCCTACTACCGCCTCGCCCCAGATGGTGGGCGGTGGCTCGTGGAGATGAACCTCTCCGGCTCCGCCGTGGCGCGGCGGAACACCGAGCTGCGCGGCGAGGTGGTGCTCGGGACCACCACCGAGCGCGGCCAGATGATGGACCCGTACGAGGTGGTCATCTCCCACCTCCCGTGAGGGTGCGCCAGATTTTCGTGAGGGTGCGTCAGATTTTCGTGGGCACGCGCGGTACGTCCTGTGTCACGTGACACAGGACGCGCACAGGGAGAAACGGCGAAAACCCCGGAATTCCGGGGTTTTCACTGGCGGAAGCGGCGGGATTTGAACCCGCGGTAGGTTTCCCTACACAGCATTTCGAGTGCTGCACCTTCGGCCGCTCGGACACGCTTCCGCCCAGTAGTTTACCCTCCTCCCGGAACCGGAGCACCTGTGAGGGCGCGTGGAGGCGGTGGGATCGCGCACACTGCCGCCGCTTCGCACCTGCGCCGGCGATCGCACCCCGAGCCGCCACCACCGCGCCCCCATATGCTGGTGGAGTGAGCGGCGGGCACTCGATCGAGGACTTCTTTCCCGGCAATCCGAACCCGCCGAGGCTCCGGATCCGCAACACTCCCCCGCCACCGGCGGAGGCGGCCGTGCCGGAGCCGGAGGACCTGGACGAGGCGCTCCACCCACTCCTCACAGCCCTTCAGGGCCGCCGCCTCGCGGTGGTCACGGGCGCCGGAATCTCCACGGATTCGGGCATCCCTGACTACCGCTCCCCCGGAAGCACGCCACGGAGCCCCATGACCATCCAGCAGTTCATGGCGGAGGAACGTTGGCGCCGGCACTGGTGGGCGCGCAACCAGGTGGGCTGGCACGGCCCGCACCGCGCCGAGCCAAACGCCGGCCATCGCGCCCTCGCAGACCTCGAGCGCCGCGGGATCGTCACCGGCGTGATCACCCAGAACATCGACCGCCTCCACGCTCGCGCCGGCACCACGAACCTCGTGGAACTCCATGGCCGCTACGACCGCATCCGGTGCTCCCAGTGCGCACGCACCTACTCCCGCAGGGAGGTGGCCCGCTGGCTGGACGACCTCAACCCGGGGTGGGTGGCGGAGCGGATCCGTGATGCGGAGACCGCCCCGGATGCGGACGCCATCCTCACCGAGACCGAGTCGTTCCGGGTGGCACCCTGCCCCGCCTGCGGTGGAATCCTCCGCGCGGATGTGGTCTTCTTCGGCGATTCGGTGCCACCTGAGACGGTGGCGGACGCCAGCCGGCTCGTCGATTCCTCCGATGCCCTCCTCGTGGCCGGCTCCTCGCTCGCGGTGGCCAGCGCCCTGCGATTCGTGCGCCGAGCACACACCCAGGGAAAGCCGATCGCCATCATCAATCGGGGAGAGACACGGGCGGACACACTCGCCACGGCCACCGCGCATGTGGGAACCAGCCGGGCGCTGCCCTGGCTGGCTGACCGGCTCTCAGGCACCGGCGAGCCAGCAACCTAGAAGCGCACGCCCCGGTTGGAGAAGAACGCGCGCGGGTTCTGGTGCTCGCCGTTCTGCCACACGGTCAGGTGCAGGTGCGGCCCCGTGGAGCGTCCGGTGGAGCCCACCTCCGCGATCACGTCACCCGCCCGGACGGCCTGGCCCTCGGAGACGAGGACGCCGGAGGAGTACATGTGGTTGTAGCCGGTCTCGAGTCCGTCTCCGTGCGAGACGATCACGGTCCAGCCGGTGAGTCCGCGAGAGCTGTGGCCGTAGCCCACGTAGGTGACCACGCCGTCTGCGGCCACCCGGACCGGCGTCCCCGCCGGTGCGGCCAGGTCAATGCCGTTGTGGAAGCCATAGGCGCCCGCCACGTATCCGCGGTGTCCGTATCCCGAGGTGAAGGATCCGGAGGGAACCGGATGGGCCCAGCCCGCCATCCCGAAGTCCAGACGGTGGGCGGGATCGTATGCGCGGCCACGTGCGAGTGCCGCGCGGGCATCCGCGGACGCCTCCCGCATCGCCGTATCCGCATTCGCCATCCGCGTCTGCCACCGCAGCTCGCTCACGGCCACGCCCAGCGCCTCGGAGCGCTCAAGGATCTCGACCTCGGTCCCGGCGGCCAGCAGGCCCTCAAGCAGTCCGACCACCGCATCACGCGGCGTCTCGTCCTCGAACACGCCCTCGGTCTCCGCCAGGATCTCCTCGGCGAGCGCGATCACGTCTGCTCGGCTGAAGTTCGTCTCCGGGCTGATCGCGGCGGTACCGTCCGCAACGAATGCCATGGAGGTCCAGCTCGCCGCCGCGTCCACGGCAACGGTGGGTGCGAGCTCCGCGAGCTCCTCCTCCACCGGATCGGGCGCGTTGGCCGGGTCATCGGTTCCGGTCGGCTGCTCCGGCGAGACCGGGATTCCGCCCTCCGAGCTCGGATCGCCCATGAAATCGGGAACCTCTGGCGCGCTCCCCTCACCCTGGTCCGCCTGATCACCCTCTTCCCCGACGACGGGGTCAACAGTCTGGTCCGTACCCGCAGGTGCCTCGGTGGGCACCTGTCCGGCAGGGTCCTCCCGCTCCACGGGCGCATCGATTCCGGTGGGGGCCGCCACGGCCGGCTCCTCCGCCGGCTCGATCACCGCAGTCTCGGTTGATTCGGGTGCCTCTGGTGCTTCCTCGGTGGGAAGGACCTCGGACGGCGCGGACTCCTGGAC
>JAUNRP010000039.1:0-2315 GCA_030544165.1 bacterium | reverse complement strand
GGGAGCCTCGGTGGGAGCTTCGGCCGGAGCCTCGGGAGAGTTTTCGGCGGGATCCTCAGCGGGAGTCTCGGCCACCATCTCCTGGTTGGCCGCATCCGAATCCTCGGGCGCTTCCGCACCCTCCTCGGCAGCGGGCGCCTCGAGGGCATCCTCCGCCGGCGCAGTGAGCGCGGAACGGGCCGCGTCACGGGATGTGGCCACGGAGCCGCGGTGGAAAGCGGTCACACCCTCCACGGGGTTGTCGAGCGCGAACGATCCATCGGGGGCGATCACCACGCTCTGGACGGCCTCGGCCGGGGTATCGCCATAGACCTTCTGCTCGGAGTCACCGAGGAGCGCGTGGACCGGAGCACCCACGGAGGTGATCGCGAGGACGGTGAGTACCGCACTCCTCGTGAGCACCGACGGCTTTGCCAGGGCAGGGATGGCCGAGGCCTTCGCGTTGATTCGTGCGGTCACACGCGCGGCGACGGTCTGCGCGGACGCGACCCCCGCCGTCGTCGGACGAGGAGCGGCGTGACGCGCGGAAGACGCGGACGAGGCGGACGGGGCCGAGGGGGCGCTGGCCGCGGAGCGGGCCTCAGGGGAACCGCCCGCCTCACGGCGCGTGAGCGGGCGGTCGGGGTCCTGGCGGAAGGCGGCAGGCGCCGTGGGGGCCGAGGAGGGCGAGCCTGCCGAGGGGGCGGTCAGCGCGGACGGATCGAGGAGGGTCACGGGAGCCTCGCGGAGCGCGCGGGCCTGCTCGAGGGCGCGCAGTTCGCGGCGGGTCATCGCGGCGTGAGCGGGGGCCACAGTCTCATCCCGGCCTACGGTGTGCCGGGAGATCTGGCCTGTGGCGGGGGCAGTGTGGGCCCGGCTCACGGCAGCGGAATCTGCGTGGTTTCTCGTCATAAGAATGCTGGCTTCGGAGTGGTTGGAGGGACCGAAACCTTCTCCAAGGTAGGGGATTGCGAGGAGGTTTCCAAGATGTCACGGAAAGATAACGGCCGTTTGTGATCCATCTAACTCAACGCTCCGTGAACGGCGTCACAGAAACCGCGTCTGCGGCGAAATTCCGCGCCTGGCAGCCCTTGCGGACCAGTGGAATGTGCTAGTGGCGACGCTGGGCGAAGAAAGCCGTCAACAGCCCGGCGGACTCCTGTTCGCGCATCCCGGCCACCACCTCCACGCGGTGGTTGAGCCGCGAGTCCCGCAGGACGTCGCGGACCGAGCCTGCTGCGCCTGCCTTGGGATCCCATGCCCCCATGACTACGCGTGGAACGCGGGCGAGCACAATCGCCCCCGCGCACATTGTGCATGGCTCGAGCGTGACCACGAGTGTGGATAACTCGAGGCGCCACTCACCCGCATGCGCTGCGGCGGCCCGGAGCGCCAGGACCTCGGCGTGGGCGGTGGGGTCGCCATCGGCCTCGCGGCGATTCGCGCCCTCACCGATCACGCGCCCATCCGAGTCGAGGACCACGGCGCCCACGGGGACATCCCCCCAGGACGCCGCCTCGCGGGCGAGCTCGAGGGCGCGCGCCATGGCGGCATCCTCGGCGGCGCGCGCGCCCTGCATGGTCATGGACTCCACGCTAGTGGGTGTGGGGCGCACCGATAGGCCCACCCCGGACGGTTGCCCGGGAAGTAAAGTGGGCGCATGCGCCTGCACGTGCTCGACCACCCACTGATCGCCCACAAGCTCACGGTCCTGCGTGACAAGACCACGCCCTCGCCGGTCTTCCGGCAGCTCGTGGAGGAGCTCGTCACCCTGCTGGCCTACGAGGCCACGCGCGAGGTGCGGGTGGAGGAGAAGGAGATCGAGACGCCGGTGGCGCAGACGATCGGCCGGAAGATGGCCGATCCCCGGCCCCTCGTGGTGCCAATCCTCCGCGCTGGCCTCGGGATGCTCGAGGGCATGACCCGCCTCGTCCCCACCGCGGAGGTGGGTTTCCTCGGGATGGTCCGGGATCACGACACCCTCGAGATCACCACCTATGCGAACCGGCTCCCGGACAACCTCGCGGGCCGCCAGTGCTTCGTGCTCGATCCGATGCTCGCCACCGGTGGCACTCTCGTGGCGGCCATCGAGTACCTGCTGGACCTCGGAGCACGGGACGTGACCGCGGTCTGCCTGCTGGCCGCCCCCGAGGGCCTCGAGCGGGTGGCCAAGGACATCGGACACCGCGCCGAGGTCACCATCGTGACGGCCGCCGTGGATGAGCGGCTGGACGAGCACGCCTACATCGTTCCCGGCCTCGGGGACGCCGGAGACCGCCTCTACGGCGTGGTGGACTGACTCTCTCCCCCTCCATCGCTGAGGGTGCGCCAGAATT
>JAUNRP010000038.1 GCA_030544165.1 bacterium | reverse complement strand
GGAGTGGTACCCGTTCCGTCCGGAGTGGTCCCCGGGCTCGCCGGGCCAGCCGGAGCGGCGCCGCCACCGGTCGCGGGACCACGGGCGTAGATCTCAACAGACTCACCGAACGAGGGGTTCCAGGTGACGGTGTTGCCGCTCACGGTTCCGTTGGTGTCCGTGATGCCGTGGGGGAAGGTGAAGGAGATCTGGATGTCCATCGAGTTCACGAGGTTCTCCGCACCGGGGACCTCGTCCAGGTCACCGGAGTCATCGGTGAAGTCCATGACGCCGTCGATCACGTACTCATCACCCTGCTTGGAGATGTTCAGGTCCTCGCTGGTGGTGCCGGCCGTCCACTGGGCGATCGGCACGTCCGCGAAGGTCATCTGGGTGCCGGTGTAGCCGTCCTGGGCGTAGGAGCTCTGGGTTCCTCCGTCCGGCAGGCTGGTGTCCATCTCCGCGGACATCTGGTCCCAGAGTTCTTGCGGGTCCATCCCGAACTGCTGAGCGGTTTCATCCGAGATCGCGAACACCATTCCGCCGGAGACCGTGTCGTTGGGGTTGATGGTGGCGTTCATGTGGATGCGCATGCACCCCGTCAGGAACAGGGCCAGCACGGCCAGTGTCACGGCGAGGACTCCCCGCCTCTGCTTGGTGGTGGACATGGGCCACTCGCTTTCCGCTCGATGTTCGGAGAAACCACCCCACTCCGGTCTCTCCCCCACCAAGAATCCTTGCACGTCCCCGTGACATCGCAAAGGATAGGCCCCGAAACTGGGGAGAAGGGGCGCGAATGAGCCGGCCTGTACGCCGGGTTCTGTGACCTCCAGCCAGAGCCGGAGGCGGCGACCATCCATCTCGGGGACGCGTTGCCACGCCCCTCCAGCAACCTACCCGCGCACTCGGGCGAGCAGCCCTCGGACGTGCGCTGTCTGGTCTTGCTCCGGGCGAGGTTTACCCAGCCGCCCCCGTCACCGGGGGCGCTGGTGGTCTCTTACACCACCGTTTCACCCTTACCTGGTCTCCCAGGCGGTCTACTCTCTGTTGCACTTGCTCGCGGGTCACCCCGGGTGGGTGTTACCCACCGCCCTGCCCTGTGGAGCCCGGACGTTCCTCGGCGAGGCACCCGAAGGCACCCCGACGCGGCCGCCCAGCCGACTCATTCGCCCCACAATTCTACCGCCCCCCTAGAAGAGCGTGGGCGTGTCCTTGCTCTCCACCAGCTCGCTCGGGATCCCGAGCGCCACCAGTTCGTGCCCGCCGGGCCGCAGCCGCAGCACCGAGACGGAGGCGGCCGGTACCCGCAGGTCATACCACGTGCCCGGATCCATCGCGGCCAGGGTCCCGATCCCGGTACGCGTCACCACGCTGTGGCACACGAGCACCACCGTCTCGCCCGCGTGGGCGGCCAGTGCCCTGCCCGCAATACTCCGCACCCGCTCGGCCACCTGGGGAAAGGACTCACCACCGGGCGCCTCCACGCCCTCGTGGTGCCACCGATCCAGCTCACCCGGCCAGTCCTGCTCGATCTCCTCCCCCGTGAGTCCCTGCCACCGCCCGAAGTCCCCCTCCCGCAACTCCTCGACGACGACCGGCTCCAGTCCCAGCCGCTCCCCCACCTCCCGCGCGGTCTCCCGGGCCCGCACCATCGGGGAGGTCCACACGGCCGCCGGCGCCGGCAGGTCCTCCCACAACTCCCCCATGCGCCCCACGAGTTCTGCTGCTCGGCGCGCCTGCTCCCGCCCCCGCGCGGTGAGCGGCGGCCCGGGCTCCGTCCCGCCGGAGTGCGCCCCGCTCTCCGTCATCTCGGTCTCCCCGTGCCGCACGAACACCAGCGTCACGTGCGCGTCCTCCTCAGGCCCGACGACGGCGGGTCCTCCCCCGCCCACCGTGCCGAGTTGGCCACGGGTCAGGTCCCGTCGGTCGTCCATCGCGAGGTTGGCGAGCCGGTCCGCTGCGGCGTTCTCCGCCCGGGGCACCCAGCGGTAGCGCACCTGGGAGGAGGGCAGGGCCCGGCGCGCCCGCAACGCGAGCTGCTGGAGCTCGGCGTTCTTGATCTTCCAGGTTCCGGAGAGCTGCTCCACCACCAGCTTGGAATCGGCCTGGACGGTCACCTGCGCCCCGGGATCCGCGGCGGCGATCTCCTCGAGAGCCACCACCACCGCCATGTACTCGGCCACGTTGTTGGTGGCAGTGCCGAGGAAGCCCGCGCGCTCGAGCAGGACGGTGCCGGACTCGTCCGCGATCACCGCCCCGTAGCCGGCGGGGCCGGGGTTGCCGCGGGAGCCGCCGTCGGTGTTGACGATGTAGCGCATCAGGGGCGGACGATGATGTGTCCGTGCTCCTCGGAGACCATGACCTGGTCCTCCGCGGCGGCGCGGATCTGGGAGACCTCGGACAGCGGGAGGTTCAGTTCGAGGGGTTCGGTCCGCTCGCCGAACAGCTCCACCACCCCGATCCCGCCGGTCTGCTCGCGCACCCTCTCGTAGAGCGCCACCAACTCAGGTGGCAGCTCTGCGGCGCGGGCCTCCCGGCGTTCACGAATGCCCTCGGATTCGGCATCGATGCGGGCGAACGCAGTATCCCGCTCGGACTCGGCGGCCTCGGTCCGGCCGCTGAGGTCCTCGAGCGCCTGGCCCACGTTGCCCAGTTCGTCCTCGGTGGTCTCCACCCGCTCCATGACCACGAGCTGCTCGTCCTCGAGTACGCCGGTACGGCCCGCGAGGTGGTCCACCTCCGCCTGGAGTGCCTGCGCCTCGCGGGCGGGGATCCCGCTGGCGAGCCGCTCCTGGTGGCGGGCCGAGCGGGCCCGGACCTGCTCCACATCCGTCTCCACCCGGGAGAGCTCTCGCTTCTCATCCCCCAGCCGGGCACCGAGCCGCACGCGGTCCTCGTCCAGCCGTTGCCGGTGGTCCGCGAGGTCCTTCAGCGTGGTGAGGACGGGGAGGTTCCTGCGCTCGTGGGCGAGCTTGGCCAGGTGGGTGTCGAACGCCTGGAGTTCGAGGAGTGCGCGCTGGTGGGCCGCAGATGCTCTCATGGGTGGTCCTTTCGCTGGCCCCACGCTATCGCGAAGCTGGCGGGGTGCCGGTACCCAGCCCCTCCTCGCTACAGTTGCCGCTGTGAGCTCGCCCCGGTTCTCGCCCCTCATCTCAGAGGCTGCCTCAGCGCTGCGCTACTCCCCACAGGAGAAGCGCTCGCTCACCAAGACCGCCCTCACCTTCATCGTGGCGGGCGCGGCGCTGGCGGTGTTCACGATCGCGGCGTGGATCTCCGGCCCCGCTCCCGAGATCCCGGCCATGCTCGAACTCGATGAGGTCGGGTCCGGCGAGGAGTACCGGGCCGGGGACCTCACGTTGCGCCTGGAGGCGGCCTACCTGGAACCCACGGTCCTGGGCGATGGCACCCAGATGGTGTTCCTGGTGGACGTGACCAACCACGCCGATGCTCCCTACCGGCTGGGCAGCCTCACCCGCCCCGTGCTGTTCTCCGCCCTCAGGCTCACCGTGGAGGAGGCGGTTGCCGGTGGCTTCGAGCCGGACCGGGTGTGGCTCGTCTCCGAACCGGGCCCGTACCCGGAGGTCAATCCGGGGACCACAGCGCGGGCCGCCTTCCAGTTCGGGTACCTGGAAGAGGAGGACATCGAGTTCCTCCGCACCGGCCAGGTCCGGGTCTACTTCCAGTCCACCCGCCTCGCCGAGCCCGTGACCACCACCCCGGATCCGGAGTGGTCCGATCCGGTCCCGGCGGCGTGGCTCGTGACGGGAATCGAGGACCGGCGATGAGGCGGCCGCTCCTCTTCCTGCTCCTCCTGGGCGGGCTCTTCCTCCTGGCCTACACCCCGCCCACCCTGCGCACCCTCCAGGGCCCGTTCGTCACCGAGGCCGATGCACCGGGCCCGGCCTCCACCAGCCAGTACACGGCGCAGATCCTGCCCCCGGTGGTGGCCACCGGGCACATCCAGGTGGCGTCAGGAGATGAGCTGGTGGCGCCCGAGGGCGAGACCATCCTCGTGGTACACCTGCGCGCGGCCGCCCTGGAGGTGCCCGTGGAGGGGATCCACGCATCGCTCGCGATCGGGAGCACGCACTACGCCGCCGGCTCGTTCACCATGCCGCAGGACACCCTCAGCCCCAGCACACTCCAGCCAGGGATGTGGCTCGAGGGATCGGTGGCATTCCGCATGGCGGAGCCCGATCTCAGGGAGGCCCAGGAGGTCCGCCTCCTCCTCCAGACCTGGGTGGACGAACAGTTCGCGGACCAGCTCTCCCTGCGGATCCCCACCGAGGAGATCGAGTGGCAGGACTCCCACCAGATGCCCGCCGTGGGGTACGGAGGGCTCACAGGATGAGGAGCCTCAAGTGGGTGTTGGCGCTCGTGGGAACCCTCGCCGTGGCCGCCACCCTTGTTGCCACCACCACCTACCGCGAGTGGTTCGCGTTCGGCCCCCACGTGGCCGTGGAGGCGGGGGCGGGCGAGCCGGCCCTCGTGAACGGCTGGGAGTACGAGCTCACCCGCGCCTACGCCCGCACCACCTACACGGACGGCACCCCGCTCCCGCCCGAACTCCGGTTCGTGGTGGCCACCATCGATGTGCGCGAGTCGGACCCGCCCGAGCCCCTCCCCCCGCAGTGCGAGCCCCGCCTCACGATCGATGGCGAAACCTGGGCGGATGTGAATGGGGCAGGCAGCTCGATCCTCCCCGCCAGCCCCAACGCGTGGGGCCTCGGCATCGACCTCAGTGGGTGCCAGCTCACCGCCGAGGAGCACCCCGGGGTGGTGGAGGCCACCTACACGTGGGGGTTCGTGGTGCCCGCCGACCGGCTACAGGGCGCAGAAACGGTCTCGGTGGACATCGTCACCAAGCACATCGCCGTATCGGGGACCGCGAACGCCAAGTTCGCCCGGCTCACCATCGATCCCGAGCTGCTGCGCTGACGGTCAGGTGATCGCCTCCGCGGGCGTGCGAGCCCGCATCGCGCGATCGTAGGCCACGGCGAGCAGCACCAGCTTGAGGCAGAGGAACACCACCGCCGGGATCCGCATCACCGGTGAGTAGAAGACGATCCACCACCGCTGGTCATGGACGCCGAACAGCTCACGGATCCCCACCATGGACCACATCTGGAGCCAGTCGAGCAGCGCCCACGCCACCACGTATCCGAGGATGGCGAGTGCCGAGAGCCCTCCCATCGCGCGGACCGCAGAGAGGATGGTGCGGCCACGCGAGCGGATGTCCCCGAATGGGGATCCGAGGCGTGAGCGCACCGGGTCCGGGAGCCGGTCCCACCGCACCTTGGTCCAGGAGCTGACCCGGCGGAACCGGGAACTCCTCTCGGAGAGCACGGTGGAGATGTGGACGGTGGTGATCGGCTTGCCGAGCACCAGTGCGGCGATCGCGAACCACGCCATGGCCGTCACCGCGATCGCGAGGGCGGGCCCCGCGGTCGCGGAGAAGAACCCGGTCACGGTGCCCCATGCGGACTTCACGGGATCCACCAGCTCCGTGACACCCTCCCACCACTCGGTGACGGCCACGGTGAGGGAGCGCTTGGAGAGCCACTCCAGCCCGTCCTTGAGGGGCTGGAACACGGCCATCGCGAGCGTGAAGGTCCACAGGGCCTCGAGGTAGACCCCGATCGGCCCGAAGGCGGGCCACCGGGGCGTGAGCCGCCCGGCGATCAGCCGCAGGCCATAGACCACCAGCACGAACACCACCAGCCAGGTGGTGAACTCGAACGAGAACGGGCTCGCCACCTCCCGGTCCAGGGAGAACGAACGCACCAGCCACTCCTGCTGGTAGCGCTGGAAGTCGCGCGTCAACATCCCGAGTGAGGCGTAGAGGCCGAAGAACGGCAGCATCACCGCCGTGGCCGTGCGGGAGATGGTCACCATGGGGTTCACCCGCCCGCGCGGCTCCTCCTCCACCACATCGACCGCCTCGGGTCCGAGCGCCACCTCGCCCCGGAAGGTGGGCAGTTGGGGCTTGAGGAACAGCAGGACCACCACGTAGCTGGCGATCACCGCGAGCACGGGAAGCGGTGAGAGGAGGAAGCCGAGGTAGGGAACACGCACCGAGATCGCGCCGGCCGCCGCGAATCCCCACTCGTGGACCAGCGCCCCGATCGCCACGATGGTGAGGAGGGGAACCCAGTTGCGCGCGAGGAGCCGAGCCGCAAGCCGGATGCTCTCTCCCACGAGCCGTACGCTATCCCCTTTCCCCGCCCCGCTACAGTGTCGCTCGTGGAGAGCGGGAACGCGGAGCGAGGTCAGGCCACCGGCCGCACTCGCGCGCGCCTGGTGGAGCGCGCCCCCTGGATCGTGGCGTTCGCCCTGGTGGCCTCCTTCCTCCTGGCGGCCTGGCTCTCCGGTACCGCCCCCACCACGCGCTCGCTGGGGAACCTCGAGAAGGTGCGGGTCACCCAGCCCTACCGCGCCGGCGAGGTCACGTGGGAGGTGCTCCGCGCCCACCTCCGCCCCTCCACCACGGAGGGTGAGACCGACCTCCTGGTCGACGTGCGCGTGACCAACCACTCCGGCCGCACCATGCCGCTCGGGAAGGTGTACTACGAGCAGGAGCCGTTCGAGTTCCCCGTGCTCACGTGGACGGGGCGCCGGCAGGCGTCCTGGGAACGCGGCGCGTTCGATTCGTTCTGGCTCCCGGGGGCGAGCTACTCCAGCCACAACTACGTGGTGGGAGCCGGGCTCACCTTCGAGATCTCCCCCACCCTGGCGATGGGGGTGCTCGAGGAGGACATCGTGGGCCTCCCCGTTCGGGTCTTCCTCCCCCGGATGGACCTCACCTACACGCGCAGCGAGACGAGCGGCTACCTCTGGGAGATCCCCCACGTGGTGGCGTATGTGGACGTGGAGATCGAGGCGGCCCCGTGAAACGCATCATGGTGACGCTCGCCTACCTCCTCGCGGCCCTCCTCCTGACCGCGATCACGCCGCGTGCCCTCGAGCTCCACGGCCCGTTCGTCACCGCAGGCAGGGACGGGTACGCCGTCTCCGACAACCTGGTGGTGGAACTCACCGGATCCCCCGCCATCTCGAGGGTTGCCGAGAACAGCTACGGCGAGGTTCTCGAGGCCGACGACGGTGCCGTCTTCCTCGCCATTCCGCTCCGCGTCACCAACGTCCACACCCCCGACCAGTTCCTCAACTACTACCTGGAGGTGGGTGGGGCCCGTTACGGCGCGGACATGGGGCTGGGCACGTTCACATCCTCGATCTTCACCACCACGCAACCCCGCATCTGGATGCAGGACACCGCGGGTTTCGTGATCTCCCGGGAGGTGTTCGACGACGCGAGCCGGGTCACCCTGTTTGTCCAGTCGGGCGGGGGCGCGAGTCCCGACTTCGGCGAACAGGTCTCCTTCACCCTCGGGCACGTGGGCGAGGTGGAGGTCATCCGGTTCGAACGCCGGACGATGGGGGGCACGTGGGACGGCTGACCCCGATCAGGCAGTACGCACTCCTGGTGGCCGCCGTGGCGGTGACCGTGGGGTTCTTCATGGCGCTCTCGTTCCCCAACTGGTGGGACACCCGCCCCACCGCGCCGGTGGAGGCGGCACCGGGTGAGATCGCCGAGGTGGGCGGAATCGAGGCGCGACTCCTCGACGTCTGGAGGCGGTCCACGTTCCCGAACGGCGAGGCCGCGCCCGAGGGGACAGCGATCGTCCAGGTCTCGGTGGAACTGAGGGCCGATATCGAGGAGAACCCGTACTGCGAGGTCTCCCTCTGGATCGACGGCCTCCGGTGGAGCGAGTACAACAAGGGCTACGGCACCCTGCCGGGCCTCGGCCTCACGGGATTCAGCAGCCACGGATGCACCGTGCCGTTCGATGCGGTGGCGGCCGAGGGGTACCGCGCCACCTGGCTGTTCGTGGTGCCGGAGGACTCGCTCGACTCGGCGCGCGAGGCCGGGGTCGAGCTGGTCAACTCGCTCCAGCTCCCGCGTTTCCACCTGCTCCGAGTGGAAGCTTCCGACCTGACGTGACGCCGGCGGCGCGCAGTGCGGCCGAGTAGGTGGCGGCCACCAGGCACACCCGCACCACCTGGACCGGCAACCACGCGATCACCATGAGGGGGTTGTAGAGCTGGAGCCAGAAGCGGGTGTCCTGGACTCCGAGGAGTTCGCGGATCACCAGCATGGTGGAGGACTCCACCAGGTTGAGCAGGCACCAGATGAGGATGAATCCGGCGATCCGCTCGATTCCGAGCGAGCGCATGGCGCTGAAGGCATTGGCGAGTGAGGTTGCCCGGATGAGGAGGTCCTCGGTGAACTCGTCCACCACACCGCGCACGGGCCCCGGCGCGGCCTTCCAGAACCGGCCACTGCGCTCGAGGCCACGCTCGAGCGCGGGATGGCGGCGGAGGAACTGGGCGCGCACCACGGCATCGGGAAGGGGCCGGCCGATCACGATCGCGGCCAGCGCGAACCACGCGAGTGGCAGGAAGAGGGTCTCCACCACCACCGGGATCACACCCAGGACCGGGACCACCACCGCCTCCCACACGGCCTCGAGCGGCGCCATCGCCTCCAGGAGCTGTTCCCATCCGATGGTGATCTCCGCCCAGAGGTTGGTTCCCCGGACCCACACCACCAGGTCACGGAGCGGTGCCAGCACGGCGAGGGAGAAGAAGAAGACCCACAGCACCTCGAAGTAGACGGAGCCGAGCGCGAAGGCCGGCCACCGCCTCTCGAGCCGTTCGGAGGCGAGGCGGGCGAGGTAGGCGCCCACCAGGGCGAGCACCACCACCCAGCCGAAGGGCACCTGGGAGGGCCGGAAGTCCGGTCCTCCCTCCTGGAAGATGAAGCGGCGGTTGACCTCGCTCGCGAACATCTCCAGGTCGTCATCGAAGAAGCCCCACGCGGACCACATGACGAAGAAGGGCAACACCACGGCGGAGGCGAGACCGGAGACGCGGCGCAATGGTGCGGGCCGGACGGGGGCCTCACCGCCGGAAGGAGGAGGGGCAGGAAGGGGGGCGTCGTCGTCGTCGAAACCCTGGAGGGAGGGGCGCAGGAGACGGAAGACGATCGCGTATCCCACGATGAAGAGCAGGATCGCGAGCGGGAGGAGCGCCCAGCCCTCCACGGGGCGCTCGGTGGCGATCGCGGCGGAGAGCTCGATGCCGTAGTAGTGCACGTTCCAGGCGAGCAGGAGGACGGCGGTGAGCAGGACCCAGTGCTCGGCGATCAGCCGAAGGGTGCTGGAGAGAATCCGCCTCACGGGCACAGACTAGCGGGGGCGGGAATGGTGGGCCCGGCCGGGCTCGAACCGACGACATCCGCGGTGTAAACGCGACGCTCTACCAACTGAGCTACAGGCCCCAGCAGGCGATTCTACCTGCGGAAGGCTCCTACCTCCGACCGCGGGCGATCAGGCGGATGCCCGCCCACTCGGCCCCTGCGGAGATGGCGGAGGTGGAGTGGAGGCCCGTGGTGGTGGCGGCCGCCTCGATGTCCGCGGGAGAGACGTGGCCGGGGCGGCCGGGCTTGGGGGTGAGGACCCAGATGAGCCCGCCGTTGTCCAGGTTGGCGAGGGCGTCCACGAGCACGTCGGCGAGGTCTTCCTCCTCGGCGTCCTCGCTGCGCCACCAGATGAGGGCGCCGTCCGCCACATCGCCGAAGTCCTCGCTCACGAGGGCCTGGCCCGTGTGCTTCTCGACCGAGGTGCGCAGGGCCTCGTCACAGTCGTCGTCGTAGAGGAACTCCTGGACGACGTTGCCGAACGTGTATCCCAGCGGATGGCCGGAATCGGTGGAGGGGCCGGGCACGGGGTCGATCCTTTCGGGGAGGAGCCAGGTGTGGACCTCACGCTATCGCACCGCCGTGGAGTGCGCCGCGAACCGGGGCACCGCATGGCGGCGGGAGCATCTACGATGGGTGGAGTCCATCTGCTCCCCCGCCACGAGCGGGGCTCGATCACGAAGGGTATGGCGTGGCAATTCGCGACAACTCCAGTCCGCTCATCAACGGGCTCTTGAGCTCGGTTCCCGATATCGACCACCAGGAGACCGAGGAGTGGGTCGAATCGTTGGACGGCCTCATCCAGGAGAAGGGCGGACCGCGGGCGCGCTACATCCTCCTCTCCATGCTGAAGCGGGCCCGGGAGGCCGGGATCGCCGTCCCCACCTCGCTGAACACCCCCTACGTCAACACGATCGGCGTACAGGACGAGCCCTACTTCCCCGGTGACGAGACCCTGGAGCGGCAGTACCGCCGCTGGATCCGCTGGAACGCCGCGGTGATGGTGACCCGCGCGCAGCGCCCCGGCGTGGGCGTGGGCGGCCACATCTCCACCTACCAGTCCGTCTCCACCCTGTACGAGGTGGGCTTCAACCACTTCTTCCGCGGCAAGCACCACCCGGGCGGCGGGGACCAGGTCTACTTCCAGGGCCACGCGGCCCCCGGCAACTACGCGCGCGCGTTCGTGGAGGGCCGCCTCACCGAGGCGGACCTGGACGGCTACCGCCAGGAGCACTCCCACGATCCCGCGGGCCGCGGCCTGCCCTCCTACCCGCACCCACGCCAGATGCCGGACTTCTGGGAGTTCCCCACGGTCTCCATGGGTCTCGGCCCGGCGCAGGCCATCTACCAGGCCCTCGTGGGCAAGTACCTCCATGCCCGCGGCATCAAGGACACCTCGCAGCAGCGAGTGTGGGCCTTCCTCGGAGACGGCGAGATGGACGAGCCCGAATCGCGCGGCATGCTCCAGCACGCCGCCCAGCAGGGCCTGGACAACCTCACGTTCGTGGTCAACTGCAACCTGCAGCGCCTCGACGGCCCCGTGCGCGGCAACGGCAAGATCATCCAGGAGCTGGAGGCCTTCTTCCGCGGCGCCGGCTGGAACGTCATCAAGGTGGTGTGGGGCCGCGAGTGGGACCCGCTGCTCGAGGCGGACAAGGACCGCGCGCTCGTCAACCTGATGAACAACACCCTGGACGGCGACTACCAGACGTTCAAGGCGAACGACGGCGCGTTCGTGCGCGAGCACTTCTTCGGGCGCGATCCGCGCACCAAGGCACTCGTGGCCAACATGAGCGATGACGAGATCTGGGCGCTGCGCCGTGGCGGCCACGACTACCGCAAGATGTACGCCGCCTACAAGGCCGCCTCCGAGCACACCGGGCAGCCCACCGTGATCCTGGCGCACACCATCAAGGGCTACGGCCTCGGCCCCTCCTTCGCAGGCCGCAACGCCACCCACCAGATGAAGAAGATGCGCGTGAAGGACCTCAAGATCTTCCGCGACTTCCTGCACATCCCGATCACGGATGCCCAGCTCGAGGAGGATCCGTACCTGCCCCCGTACTTCCGGCCCGATCCGGAGCACGAGGCGCACAAGTACATGCTGGAGCGCCGCAAGGCCCTCGGCGGCTTCCTCCCGGAGCGGATGGCGCCCACGCAGAACCAGCTCACCCTCCCGGGTGACAAGCCGTTCGAGATCCTCAAGGGCGGGTCCGGCAAGCAGGAGGTGGCCTCCACCATGGCGCTGGTGCGCCTGCTCAAGGAGCTGCTGAAGGACAAGGGGATCGGCCGCCGGATCGTCCCGATCATCCCGGACGAGGCCCGCACGTTCGGTCTCGACTCGATCTTCCCCACGGCCAAGATCTTCCACACCGCCGGGCAGAACTACACCGCGGTGGACCACGATCTGATGCTCTCCTACAAGGAGTCCGAGCAGGGCCAGATCCTCCACCTCGGCATCAACGAGGCCGGGTCCGCGGCCGCGTTCCAGGTCCTGGGCACCACCTACGCCACCCAGGGCGAGCCCATGATCCCGCTGTACATCTTCTACTCCATGTTCGGCTTCCAGCGGACGGGTGACCAGTTCTGGGCGGCGGGAGACCAGCTCGCGCGCGGCTTCGTGATCGGCGCCA
>JAUNRP010000037.1:9615-11884 GCA_030544165.1 bacterium | reverse complement strand
TACGCGCAAGTTCTCGACGACGTCGTGAACAACCGCGAGGAGGCGATCATCACCCGCGCCGGGCACGAGCCTGTCGTGATCGTTTCCTTGGCGGAGTACGAGTCGCTGCGCGAAACCGCGTACCTCCTCCGCTCCCCCGCCAACGCCCGCCGGCTCCTCGATTCGATCGACCGGCTGGAGAGCAACGGCGGAACGAGGCATGAGCTCATCGAGGACTGACAACAGTGAGGCTCGTCTGGGATGAGGCCGCGTGGGATGACTACCTGTGGTGGCAGGCAGAAGACCGGCGCGTTCTCAAGCGGATCAACCTCCTGATCCAGGACGTCTCACGCAATGGCAACGAGGGGATCGGCAAGCCCGAGGCCCTCAAGCATGGCCTCTCCGGCTACTGGTCACGGCGCATCACCGATGAGCACCGCCTGGTGTACAAGGTGGTGGGCGACGAGATCCGAATCGCCAGCTGTCGCTACCACTACGGGCGGTGACCGGGAGTGGACCTCACGGGAGCACTATCGAAACCTGCCCCGCCCCTGGTTCGCATTGCCATGATGCATGGGCAGATCAGACAGAGGACCCAGAGTTTCCCTCGCCTTGAGCCACCATCCGGCAGCAGACGCGGGTCAGCGAGACGGCCCTGCTCGACGGTGCGTGCGAGCACTACGGAGCGGGACGCTCGCACCTCAACGGGAATGACCAATTGACCACCTGAGCGCAATCGGTCATTATGGCTCTATGGCCCGCCGCGTAGTAACTCGCTCTGAGATCCTGGACGCCACCGCTCGCACGCTTGAGCGGCGACGCATCGACGATGTCTCGATGAGCGACATAGCCGCGGGCGCCGGGGTGTCCAAGGGGCTCCTGTACCTGCGATTCGCTGATCGCGAGGATCTGATTCGCGCGCTCATCGACCGCGAGTTTCGTGCGACTCTCATCGCCACGCACGCCGCAATCGACAGCGACGTCGACGGCGGGCTGCTCTCGCGTGCATACGTTCATACGATTTCTGCCCTGCGCTCCCGACCATTGTTGTTCAGGCTCTACACGGGGCAGGCTGACGATCTCGCGGCATTCGTCCGCTCGCAGCCCCCAGAGCGCTATGCGCCACGCGTGGCGGCCGGCCACCGCTACGTCGCCGCCATGAAGGAATCCGGAATGATCCGAACCGATCTTGGCGGTCGATTAGGGACCGTACTCAGCGCCTTCGCCATCGGAGTCGCCGCAGGTGCAGCGAATCTCGATGTAGATGAGGTGGTCGCCGGCCTCTCGCTATTCATTGCCGCGGGCATCGACGCAGAGGTCTCCGACACAACTCCTGGCAAGGAGGCCTTCGCCACTCTGGTGAATGACCTCCTTGCCTGCGTGCCCGACCCTACTGCCCTGGACCAAGTTCCAGCACGTCAGGCAACGACCGTGTACGGCGAAACTTCGATTGGGGGCCGCACGACGTGACCTTGGCGAATCGGGCGCTCCCCCCGGGTGCGCGAGAAGAATTTCACGCCGTCGCGGGCGGTCGGATGCGCCTGCTACGGGGTGAAGAGGAAGGTCCGGGCCTCCCGATCCTGCTGATCCACGGCGGCGGCTCCGACAACGCCGGCATCTCATGGTTTCGGCTCATCGGGCCACTTTCGAAGCACTGCCCCGTCATCGCCCCGGACCTTGCGGGCTTCGGTGGCACAGAAGATGTACCCGTTACGGGAACAGCCGCCGGGATGGCTGACCAGTTGCGGCAGCTGCTCGACGAGATTGGCATCCCTCGGGTCCTCGCCTGCGGAGTGTCGATGGGCGGTGAGGTCGCCTTCCAGTTCGCGCTCCGCCATCCTCAGTACTGTGCTGCCGTCGTCGCGATCGCACCCGGAGGCTTCGTCGAACGCTTCCGGTCACCGGCCATGCACCGCGTCGTCTGGTGGAGCACCCTCATCCCCGAGCCCGTGCTCAGGCCGGTCACTGCGTTAGCCAACCGCTTCACCCGTTCGTTGGTACGCAGGATGGTGCGCCACCCCGAGTCACTTCCTCCGCAGGTCGTCGACGAGATGGTGCGCGAAGCGAAGCGCCCGGGATCGGGAACGGCCTACGCCACCTACAACAAGCGTGCGATCGGCCCAGAGGGCATGCGGAACTACCTGATCCCTGCCGTTGCTGCGCTCCGGATGCCGACGCTCTTCTTCCATGGGGCCAACGACCCGCTCGTGCCCCCAGCCGGATCACAGCTAGCCGTCGATCTCATGCCGAACGCCCGGCTGGTCCTCGTGCCTGACTGCGGGCACTGGGC
>JAUNRP010000037.1:0-9515 GCA_030544165.1 bacterium | reverse complement strand
TCGGGACAAGCAAGGCGATCGCTACGAGTACTTCACCTGCTCAGGGCGGCGCAAAAAACGGCTGCACCCGCTCGGCGATCCTCGCTGAACGCATCGAGGACCACGTCGAACGCGACTTGGGCACCCACGGGCACACCGACGAGGAAGCCGGGCACGTCAGCCAGGCACTGCAAGTTCTCGACCAACTCGAAGCCTCCAGCGCCAACGAACGCACCGTGTTGACCACCCGAGAAGCTCGATGCCGAACGCCTCAAGCTCGTCCAAGCCCACTACGCCGACGCCGTCCCGCTCGACCTGCTCAAGAGCGAACAGGACCGCATCCGCACCGGGCGTGGGGCCCTCTCAGGCTCAGCCGCGACCGCGCGGTCACAGAGGGGTTGTTCGCGAAGGCACCCGAATCTGACGCTGGCTGTTCGCAGGAACCACTGAACTTGAAAATGTGGACAGCACCGTAGGACCCGCGCTCGAGGTGGTAGCGCGTTCATGCAGGTCACAGGCCTGTGTCCGTCTGAGTACCCTCAACTCAGTGTCCACATTTCCAAGTTCGGACCAAGAGCGTGTGGCGAACGGGGTCGCTGCGGCGTGTGGGATAGGAGTGACCTCGCGGGAGGGCGAACCGCCACCCGGGAGCCGCTTCAACTCGCCGACGCCCCGAAGCAAAAAGCCCGGCAGCCTGTGGCTACCGGGTTTCCATCTGTGGAGCTAAGGGGATTCGAACCCCTGACCTCCTCCATGCCATGGAGGCGCGCTACCAACTGCGCCATAGCCCCGTGCTCCGTAGAGCGAGTACAAGGATAGTCGCTCCCCGGCACTCCCCACAAACGCGGCCGCCGTGATGCCTGCCACCTCAGTCGCCGAAGAGTCCAGCCCCCACGTTGTGGTGGCGCAACTGCCACACGGGATCGCGGTCCGGCTGATGGGCGAGTTCTGACCAGTGGCAGTTCTCCAGCCCCCGCAGCGGCCAGCCACGTTCCGGATCCAGCCCGATGAGGCTCGCGATCAGCAGACCCGTGGACGATCCATGCCCCACCGCCACCAGCGTCTCCTCCGGGCCGAGCTCCTCCGCATGTTCGAGCACGGCCTCGGACACCCGCGCCACCACATCGAGCTTCGGCTCCACCCCCATCTCCTCGGGCGGCTCGTCCGCCATCCAGAGCCGGTACTCCTCCGCGCGGTACTCCTCGAGCTCGGCCCGGTTCAGCCCCTCGAACTCACCGAAGGCGCGCTCGCGCAGCCGCCCATCTGCCACTGGATCCACGCCCAGGGCCGCACCCAGCGCCACGGCCGTATCGGCCGCGCGGGAGAGAGGAGACGCCACGATCCGCCCCACCGTCCGCCCGGAGAGATAGCGCGGAAGCAGCTCGGCGCACCGCGCCGCCTGTGCCCGTCCCGTCTCGTTCAACGGGATGTCGATGTTCCCCTGGACCCGCGCCTCGCGGTTGTAGTCCGTCTCCCCGTGCCGCACCAGCACGATGCGCCCGGCCGTCACTCCTCGTCAGCGGGAGTGTCCTGGATGTCATCGGGCAGTTGCACCACGGGGCAGTCCGACCAGAGGCGCTCGAGCGCATAGAACTCCCGGTCCTCCTCGTGCTGCACGTGGCAGATGATCTCCCCGAAATCGAGGAGCACCCACCGCGCCTGCTGCACGCCCTCCTTCCGGATCGCCTTCACCCCGGCCTCGTGGAGGCGGCGCTCGATCTCATCCTGGATCGACTTCACCTGCCGCTCGTTCGCCCCACTCGCCACCAGGAACACGTCCGTGAGGACGAGCCTCTCCGAGACATCGAGCGCCACCACGCCTGTGGCCTTCTTGCTGTAGGCGGCCTTCGCCGCGATCACAGCTAGTTCGCGTGCATGTTCGCTTGCGGTCACGAAACTCCCTTGGTGAGTGGTGTCAGGTAGTCAAACATGAGGGCTGCCGATTCGGCGCCGCCCTCACCGCCCCTCCGGTCCAGCAGCATCCAGATCAGGGCCCCGATGATGAAGAACGCGACGACGAGGGCAACGTAGCGCAGGACCGTTCCGAGGGTGGAACTCGGCCTGGGCTCCTCCAGATCCTCGAGGTCCGCCTCCGGATCGGCTCCCACCAGCTCGTCCCACGCCGGCTCCCCGGGGGGTGCTGCGCGTGCACCCCCCGCCTCGCGCACGGGCGCCGGATCGCGCGCCACTTCACGGGCCGCCTCGGACGACGCCGCAGGTTCGGACCCGAAGAGCGAGACCCGCTCCGGTGCGGTTGCCGCCTCAGGCTCCTCGGTGGTCGCCACGTCGGGCTCCGCGTTGGCTACCGCCTCGACCTCCGCGTTCGCCGCCGCCAGCGGCTCCGCCGGCTCGGACACCACGGTCGCCTCGGCCGACTCGCTCTCCGGCTCCTCCTCGATCTCTCCCAGAGGGATCGCAACCGAGCCGAAGGCCGGGATGTTCGTGGTGGTGGTGGGCTCCTGCACGGGACGGCGCGTCACTGTGCGTTCGGCGGTGCGCTCGGCCGTGCCTTCCCGCTCCTCGGCCTCCCGTGCAGCCAGCTCACGCAACTCACGGCGCGTGAGGGGCCGAGAGCCCTCGCCACCCGCACCCCCAGCGGCAGGGGGCTCGGGCTGGGGCTCGGGCTCCGCCGTCGTCGATGAATCGGGAACGGCAGCAGCGGCAGGAGGCTCTGGCTGGGACTCGGGCTCCGGCGCTCGGGAGGCACCACCGGCAGCGGCGAGTTCCTGCTGGCGCTCGAGTTCGCGCAGCTCCCGCCGGGTCAGGGGACGGTCACTCATGCGGGTTCACCCACCTTGGCGCTCCGGTCATCCGCGGTGCGCGGGCCGCCGCGGGCGTAGAGCGAGTGCTTGTCGATGTACTGGACCACGCCGTCCGGCACCAGGTACCAGACGGGCTTACCGGCGGCCACGCGCTGGCGGCAGTCGGTGGAGGAGATCGCCATCGCGGGGACCTCGAGGAGGGAGACGCCCTCCTCCGGGAGCTCATCCGCGGAGAACTCGTGGCCCGGACGGGTCACCCCCACGAAGTGGGCGAGTTCGAAGAGCTCCTCGGAGTCCTTCCACGTGATGATCTGGTTGAGCGCATCGGCGCCGGTGATGAAGTAGAGATCCCCGTCCGGGTAGAGCTCGCGCAACTCCCGCAACGTATCGATCGTGTAGGTGGTGCCGGGGCGCTCGATCTCCACGCGCGAGACGTTGAAGCGCTTGTTGGAGGCGGTGGCCACCACCGTCATCAGGTAGCGGTGCTCGGCGGAGGTCACGTCCCGGTCCAGCTTGAACGGCTGCGCGCCGGTGGGCACGAAGATGACCTCGTCCAGCCCGAACACGTCCTGGACCTCCGAGGCGGCCACCAGGTGTCCGTGGTGGATGGGATCGAACGTCCCACCCATCACGCCGATCCGACGAGGCATCAGCGGTGGTTGGAGGCGTTCCGGAAGGCCCAGGTGACGGCGAGCAGGAACAGCAGGACCACCAGTGCGATGACGCCCCACCAGATCGGATCCATGGGAAGCGGGTTGACCACCTCGCCGCCCGCCATGGGGGCCACCATGAAGAGTGCGTTGCTCACGTTCTCGCTACCTCCGGAGTTTCGACTGTGCCCAAGTCTCGCACATTCGGCCCCTATTCGCGGATCTGGCCGTCCCCGTGGACCGTCCACGTGGTGGTGGTGAGCTCGGCCAGGCCCATGGGTCCGCGGGCGTGGAGCTTCTGCGTGGAGATGCCGATCTCGGCGCCCAGGCCGAACTGCCCGCCGTCCGTGAACCGCGTGCTGGCGTTCACGATCAGCGCGGCGGCGTCCAGCTCCCGGGTGAACCGGTTGGCGGCCGCGAGGTCCGAGGTGACGATCGCCTCCGTGTGGCCCGAGGAGTGGGCGCGGATGAAGTGGATCGCCTCATCCAGCGATTCCACCACGGTGACCGCGAGATCGAGGGAGAGGTACTCGGTGTCCCAGTCCTCCTCCGTGGCCGGTGTGCAGGGGATGTCCCCGAGGGCCGCCGCCGCGTCCTCACAGGCGTGGAGGGTGACCCCGGCGCCGGTGAGATCGCCCCCCACCATGGGGAGGAACTCCCCCGCCACGTCCTGGTGCACGAGGAGGGTCTCCGCCGCGTTGCACACGCCCGGCCGCTGGACCTTGGAGTTCATCACGATCCGCCGGGCCATCTCGAGGTCCGCGGAGGCGTCCACGTACACGTGGCAGTTGCCCACGCCCGTCTCGATCGCGGGCACCAGCGATTCGCGCACCACGGTCTGGATCAGGTCCGCTCCCCCGCGCGGCACCAGCACATCCACCAGCCCGCGGGCGCGCATGAGCTCCACGGCACCCTCGCGCCCGAACTCATCGATTGACTGCACCAGCTCCCGCGGCAGTCCCGCCGCCTCCACGGCATCCTGGAGCACGCGCACGATCACGGTGTTGGAGTGGATCGCGGCCGAGCCGCCGCGCAGGATCACGGCATTCCCGGACTTGAGCGCGAGGCCCGCCGCGTCCACCGTCACGTTGGGGCGCGCCTCGTAGATCATCCCCACCACGCCCATCGGCACCCGCACCTGGCGGAGCTGCAGGCCGTTGGGGAGCGTGGATCCGCGCACCACCTCCCCCACCGGGTCCGGCAGGGAGGCCACCTCGCGCAGCGCGTCTGCGATGGCGGTGATCCGCTCCGGGGTGAGGGTGAGCCGGTCCACCAGGCCCTCCTTCATGCCGCCGTCGCGTCCGGCAGCCACGTCCTTCGCGTTTCCCGCGAGGATCTCCTCGGCGTGCTCCACGAGCGCATCCGCCATGGCAAGAAGCAGCGCGTCCTTGGTGGCCCGGGTGGCAGTGGCGAGCGCGCGGGATGCGTCCTTGGCGGCTCGGGCGATCTCGGTCACGGAGGTGGCGGTCATACGGGGAAGGCTACCTTCCACCCCCCGACGGCGGAACGTACGCCCGCCCACCGGGAACCTGCCGCTGGGGGTGGGCCCCGTCGTCGTCCGGGGGTACGGTGCCGCGCTCAGGTGCCGTTCGCGGTCAGGTGCCGGGGGGCGAGGTCGTCGCGGTGGACCACGGGCCGGCTGAAGGAGTCCCCGAGCTCCACCCGGAGTTGGACGGTGGACCTGCCCGCCATCCGGGCCACCTCGGCCGCGTCGTAGCCCGCCAGACCGCGCGCCAGCACCACGCCCTCCGGGTCCACGAGGTCCACCGGGTCCCCGGCCTCGAAGTCTCCGCGCACGCCGGTCACGCCGGCGGCGAGCAGCGAGCGCTTGTCATCGATCACGGCGCGGGCGGCCCCGGAATCGAGGAGGATCTGGCCGTTGGTGCGCGCCACCCACGCGAGCCACAGCCGCTTGTTGGAGCGGCGGTGGTCCGCCACCGCGAACCACGTTCCCACCCGGCCCTCGCGCAGGGCCTCCTCCACCTTCTCGGCACTCGCGAGCAGCACGGGGACGCCGGAGTGGGTGGCGATCATGGCGGCGTCCAGCTTGGTGGCCATGCCGCCGGTTCCCACGGCGCTCCCCTGCCCGGAGACGCGGTAGTCGGCCAGCTCCTCCGGCCCGCCCACCACCGGGACCAGCCGCGATCCCGGCTCCTTGGGGGGCGCGGTGTGCAGCCCGTCCACGTCCGTGAGGAGCACGAGCACCTGGGCGGCCACGAGGTTGGAGACAAGCGCCGCCAGGCGATCATTGTCACCGAACCGGATCTCGTGGGTGGCCACCGCATCGTTCTCGTTCACGATCGGGACCACCCCCAGATCGAGGAGCCGCTCGAGGGACCGCAGCGCGTTCCGGTAGTGCTGCGGGCGGATCAGGTCCTCCGCGGTGAGGAGGACCTGGCCCACCTTCTGGCCGTGGCGCGCGAACGAGTTGGTGTAGTGCTGGATGAGCAGGCCCTGCCCCACGGAGGCCGCGGCCTGGGCGGTGGCGAGGTCACTGGGGCGGGCCGTGAGGCCGAGTGGCTCGATCCCGGCCGCGATCGCGCCGGAGGTCACCAGCACCACCTGGTGGCCCCGCGCCCGGCGGGCGGCCAACACATCCACCAGCCGGTCGATGAACTCCAGGTTCAGCCCGCCGTCCGGGCGGGTGAGGGAGCTGGACCCCACCTTCACCACGATCCGCCTGGCGCGCACAATGTCCGTGCGCTCGATGATGGCGTTCAGCGGCGCGGTGGGCAGCCGGTTCTTCCGTGCGTGCTCGGAGGCGGTGCGGATCTCCTCCGCGGAACGCCTCACCTCTGCGGCGGGGTTGCTAGTCATCCGAGGGATCCGTCCAGATCCCCTCGTCCCGCTCGCGTGCGAGCTCGCCGCGGGCCTCCGCCTTTGCATCCATCCGATCAAGGTACCGCTGGCGCCGCTCCCCGTACGTGGGACGGGAGCTCTCCTCCAGGCGTGCATCCGATCCGCGCGGCCCCAGCAGCTCCGGACCGGTCATCATGGTGGGCTCCCAGTCGAAGATCACGCCACCCTCCACCGGGCCGATCACCACGGTTGCCCCCGGCCGGGCACCCGCCCTAAAGAGCTCCTCCTCCACGCCGAGGCGCGCGAGGCGATCCGCGAGGTAGCCCACGGCCTCATCGTTGGAGAAGTCCGTCTGGCGCACCCAACGCTCGGGCTTGGTGCCGCGGATCTGGAAGAACGGGCCGTCGGTGCCCTTCTTCTCCTCCACGGTGTAGCCCTTCTCATTCACCGCGGGCGGCCGGATCACGATCCGCTCCGGCGGCGGCGCCGCCTGAACCGCGGCCCTGTGTTCGGCCACCAGCCCGCCGAGCGCGAACGTGAGGGGGCGCAGCCCCTCGCGCGAGACCGCGGAAATCTCGAACACGGGGTAGCCGCGCTCCTCCAGCTCGGGACGGACCATCTCGGCCAACTCCCGCGCCTCCGGAACATCGATCTTGTTGAGCACCACCACGCGCGGGCGCTCCATCAGGGGCACCACGCCCTCCACGTCCGCGAAGGCGGCCGCGTACTCGCCCAGCTCGTGCTCGAGGGCCTCCAGGTCAGAGACCGGGTCCCGGCCCGGCTCCAGGGTGGCGCAGTCCAGCACGTGGGCGATGATCGCGCAGCGCTCGATGTGCCGCAGGAACTCGAGTCCCAGGCCCTTCCCCTCCGAGGCCCCGGGGATCAGCCCGGGCACGTCCGCCACCGTGTAGCGCACCTCCCCGGCCTCCACCACGCCCAGGTTGGGCACCAGGGTGGTGAACGGGTAGTCCGCGATCTTGGGGCGCGCGGCGGAGATGGAGGCGATCAGCGAGGACTTGCCCGCGGAGGGGAAGCCCACGAGGGCCACGTCCGCCACGGACTTCAGCTCCAGGACGAGGCTGAGCTCGTCCCCGGGCTCACCCAGCAGGGCGAATCCCGGTGCCTTGCGCTTCCGCGAGGCCAGCGCCGCGTTCCCGAGCCCACCCGTGCCCCCGGCGGCCGCCACGTACTGCGTGCCGGCGCCCACGAGGTCCGCGAGCACCTCGCCCTCCGGGGTTGAGACCACGGTGCCCTCCGGCACGGGCAGGATCAGGTCCTCCCCGTTGCGGCCCACCCGCATGTCTCCCATTCCCTGCGTGCCGGACTCGGCCCGCTGGTGGGGTGCGTGGTGGTAGCTGAGCAGGGTGGTCACCTGGGGGTCCACCACCAGGATCACGTCCCCGCCGCGCCCGCCGTTGGCGCCGTCCGGTCCCGCCAGCGGCTTGAACTTCTCCCGGCGGATGGAGGCGCAGCCGTTCCCGCCGTCTCCCCCGCGCAGGTGCAGGGTCACCCGGTCAACGAACTTGCTCATCACGCCTCCTTCAATCGTCCAGCCTAGTGAATGCCCACAAACACCGAGGGACGGACAGCCCTCGGCCGCCCGTCCCTTCGGAGAGTGTTGTTCGCGTTACTCCGCGACGATGTCCACCACCTTGCGGCCCCCGCGGGTGCCGAACGCAACCGAACCGGCAGCCGTGGCGAACAGCGTGTCGTCCTTGCCGCGGCCCACGTTGATGCCGGGGTGGAACTTGGTGCCACGCTGGCGGATGAGGATCTCGCCCGCGCTCACAACCTGGCCGCCGAAGCGCTTGACGCCGAGGCGCTGCGAGTTGGAGTCGCGGCCGTTACGGGATGAGCTTGCGCCCTTCTTGTGTGCCATGTCAGTGCCTCCTGGCCCGCTACTTGATGTCCGTGACCTTGATACGGGTGAGCGACTGGCGGTGGCCCTGGCGCTTCCGGTATCCGGTCTTGTTCTTGTACTTCATGATGGTGATCTTGGGGCCCTTGCCCGCACCGAGGATCTCGGCGGTGACAGTTGCCTTGAGGTCAGAACCGGTGGTGACGGACTCGCCGTCCACCAGCATGACGGGCTGCAGTTCGATGGTCTCACCGACCTCGCCCTCGACCTTGTTCACGAAGAGGACGTCCCCAACGGACACCTTCTCCTGACGGCCTCCGGCCTTCACGATGGCGTACACCACGTTCCTGCTCATCTCTTCTCGTTCTCAAAGCGCGGGGACCCGCCCATTTGTGCTGGGGGATGCAGACACGCGCTACTGACAGCTGCGACGGCGCGTGAATTCGCACCGACGTTCAAGGTTACGCGGTGAGTCCGCCTCACGGCAAACCCCCCGGGCCCACAAAAGCGCCTATTCTCCTGTGGTTTCGCGCACATCTCCGCCCGGGGGCATCCCCCCGGAGGCGACGGCACGCCGCGGCTTCTTCCGCTCGGCCCTCGGCGCCTCCTCATCCCGCTCGGGGAAGACGAGGGTGTCCAGCATGGAGGCCGGCAGCAGGGACTTGCCCTCCGCCGCACTCTCCGCCTGGGCCGGCAGGGCGATGATCGCGCTCGAGGGGTCCGCATCCTGCGGCTGCGGCTTCGCCACCACCCGCCGCCGTCCCCCGCGTGGGGCGCGCGTGGGTGAGGCCGTCCCCTGCTCCTGGCGGGTCGACGACGCAGCCCGGGTCCCGCCGTCGTCCGGCGTCCCAGCGGACTCGGCAGTCCCTGACGCGGCGTCCGACCCCGTAGAGCCCGACTCGGCAGACCCCGACTAATCCGGCGTCCTGCCGGGCTCGTGGGCGCTGGCGGCGGCCGCGGCGATGGTGGCCATGGTGGCGCGGGTGGCCTGCGCCTTCTTCTCGTCCACCGGCTCCGGCGAGGGCACCGAGGCGGCCGAGGCCGGCTCACGCGGGGAGGTGTTCTGGGATCCGCCCCCTCCCCCGCCGCCCCGGCGGTTGCCGCGGCGGTTACTGCCGCCACCAGAGGAGTCCTGGTTCTCGCCGCCGGACTTCTCCACCGGCTGGTCGTGGACGATCAGGCCCCGCCCGGCGCAGTGGGGGCACGGCTCGGAGAACGCCTCCACGAGGCCCTGGCCCACCCGCTTGCGGGTCATCTGCACGAGGCCGAGGCTGGTCACCTCCGCCACCTGGTGGCGGGTGCGGTCCCGGCCGAGGCACTCGATGAGGCGGCGGAGCACCAGATCGCGGTTGGACTCGAGCACCATGTCGATGAAGTCGATCACGATGATGCCGCCGATGTCCCGCAGCCGGAGCTGGCGCACGATCTCCTCGGCGGCCTCGAGGTTGTTCTTGGTGACCGTCTCCT
>JAUNRP010000036.1:6419-11895 GCA_030544165.1 bacterium | reverse complement strand
GTCGCCGAGACTGCAGAATCACAGACGACGACGTCTCCCACCACCGCCGCTCCAACAACCGAGGCGCACACAACCGAGGCGCCGACTACCGAAGAGCCAACTACCTATCCGCCCAACACGGAGGCCCCCACAACGGAGGCGCCCACCACCGAGCCGCCCAGCGAGCCCGCGGGAGAACCGTTCGAGCCGGAGCTGGACTTCTCGGGAACCCCTGAGGGCTACACCCGCGTTGACGAGCCGCCCGCGGAGGGCTTCTACACAGACTTTGTGAGCGAGACGTGCAACTTCGAGCACCGGTTCACCATGGTGGACCTGTGGGGCTCGGACGCGCCGGTGAGCGACGACCTCGCTTCCCTGCAGGCACTCACGAGCCTCTACGAGCTCTACACGGACTGGACGCCCCAGGACGGTCCGGTGCCGTTCGAGCAGTACGAGAAGGTCAGCCTGCCGGGCAAGGAGCAGGACTACGAATTCCTGGTCTCGGACATCGAATCGCTGCAGGGGACGCCGATGCGCCTGGCCACCTCCTACACGCCCATCCCAGCCGGGGAATCGCTGTGGGAGATCTGGGGCGTGGACTACCTCATGACGTGCGCCAGTGGCGCGGACATGGACGCCGAGTGGGAGAAGGTCACCGCGGTCACCCAGCCGCACCTCTACAAGAACACGGACATCCCGGAGGAGGCGGCGCAGGGCTCCAACTAGGAGCGCGGCTCCACAGTGGCCGAACCAACTTGAGTGGAATAGGCTCAACTTTGGAATCGTTGGGATAAGAAGACCCTGCAGGAGGCTGCAGATCCCACAGACCGCAAGGAGCCGAATGTCCGACAAGCTCACCACCAAGTCACGCGAGGCGATCGCCGCGGCGATCCAGCTCGCCACGAGCGCGGGGAACCCCACGCTCGAGACCGTCCACCTGCTCCGGGCGCTGCTCGCCCAGGAGGGCAGCGTGGCCGTGGGGCTGCTGCATGCGGTGGGAGCCAACGTCCACGATGTTGAGGTGCAGACCCACGGGGAGCTCTCGCGCCTGCCGGGCGCGAGCGGCTCCTCCGTGGCGCAGCCGCAGACCTCCCGGGAGGTCCTGAACGTGATCACCCAGGCAGGGGAGGAGGCCTCCGCGCTGGGGGATGACTACACCTCCACGGAGTGCCTGCTCATGGCGCTCGCGGCCTCGCAGTCCTCCGCCGGTGACATCCTGCGTTCCGCGGGCGCGGACCGGGACCGGCTCGCCGCCGCGCTCCCGCAGGTGCGGGGCTCCGGGCGCGTGACCTCCCCGGACCCGGAGGACACCTTCCAGTCCCTCGAGAAGTACGGCCGGGATATGACCGCCCAGGCCCGCGCGGGAAAGATGGACCCCGTGATCGGCCGGGACTCGGAGATCCGCCGCGTGGTCCAGGTGCTCTCCCGGCGCACCAAGAACAACCCCGTCCTGATCGGAGAGCCCGGCGTGGGCAAGACCGCCGTTGTGGAGGGCCTCGCCCAGCGGATCGTGGCCGGAGACGTGCCGGACTCGCTGCGCGGCAAGCGCCTCATCGCCCTCGACCTCGCGGCCATGGTGGCGGGCGCCAAGTATCGGGGCGAGTTCGAGGAGCGCCTCAAGGCGGTCCTGAAGGAGATCGAGGACTCCGACGGCGAGGTGGTCACCTTCATCGATGAGCTCCACACCGTGGTGGGCGCGGGCGCGGGCGGGGACGGCGCCATGGACGCCTCCAACATGCTCAAGCCCATGCTCGCGCGCGGCGAGCTCCGCATGATCGGCGCCACCACGCTGGACGAGTACCGCGAGTACGTGGAGAAGGACCCGGCCCTCGAGCGCCGCTTCCAGCAGGTGTACGTGGGAGAGCCGTCCGTGGAGGACACGGTGGCGATCCTGCGCGGGATCGCCCCCAAGTACGAGGCGCACCACAAGGTCACCATCTCGGACGGCGCCCTCGTGGCCGCCGCCACCCTCTCCGACCGCTACATCACCGGCCGCCAGCTCCCGGACAAGGCCATCGACCTCGTGGACGAGGCCGCCTCGCGCCTGCGCATGGAGCTCGACTCGGCCCCCATCGAGATCGACACCCTCCGCCGCCAGGTGGACCGCCTCAAGATGGAGGAGTCCTACCTCGAGGAGGCAGGCCTGGACGAGCCGGGCTCGGAGCAGCGGCTGGAGAAGCTCCGCGAGGAGCTTGCGGATCGCTCCGAGGAGCTCTCCGCGCTGAACGCCCGGTGGGAGTCCGAGAAGGCGGGCCACAACCGTGTGGGTGATCTCAAGGCCCGGCTGGATGAGCTGCGCGTGGCCCTGGACCAGGCGGTGCGCGCCAACGACTTCGAGACCGCCGGGCGGATCGAGTACGGCGAGATCCCCACGGTGGAGAAGGAGATCGCCGCCGCGGAGGAGGCGGAGTCATCGGCCGAGACGGCCGCGGCAGCGCCCATGATCGCGGACCGGGTGGGCCCGGAGGAGATCGCGGAGGTGGTCTCCTCCTGGACCGGCATCCCCACCGGCAAGATGATGCAGGGCGAGACCGAGAAGCTCCTTTCCATGGAGGACGTGATCGGAGTGCGCCTGATCGGCCAACAGGCCGCCGTCCGCTCCGTCTCCGATGCGATCCGCCGCGCCCGCGCGGGCGTCTCGGACCCGGACCGCCCCACCGGCTCGTTCCTCTTCCTCGGTCCCACGGGAGTTGGCAAGACCGAGCTCGCCAAGGCGCTCGCGGACTTCCTGTTCGACGACGAGCGCGCCATGGTCCGCATCGACATGTCCGAGTACTCGGAGAAGCACTCCGTCTCCCGCCTCGTGGGCGCCCCTCCCGGCTACGTGGGCTACGAGGAGGGCGGGCAACTCACCGAGGCCGTCCGCCGCCGCCCCTACACCGTGGTGCTGCTGGACGAGGTGGAGAAGGCCCACCCCGAGGTGTTCGACATCCTCCTCCAGGTGCTCGACGACGGGCGCCTCACCGATGGCCAGGGCCGCACGGTGGACTTCCGCAACGTGATCCTCATCCTCACCTCCAACCTGGGCTCCCAGTTCCTGGTGGACCCGCTGCTCGGCCCGGAGGAGAAGCACGACGCCGTCATGGCCGTGGTGCGCAGCTCCTTCAAGCCCGAGTTCCTCAACCGGCTGGACGACGTCATCATGTTCGATGCCCTCTCACGCGAGGACCTCGCCCACATCGTGGAGATCCAGGTGGAGCAGATGGCCCGCCGCCTCCGGGACCGGCGGATCTCGCTGGACGTGACCGAGGCCGCCCGAGCCTGGCTCGCGGACGAGGGCTACGATCCGGCCTACGGCGCCCGCCCGCTCCGCCGCCTGGTGCAGCGGGAGATCGGGGACCGGCTCGCCCGGCTCCTGCTCGGCGGTGAGGTGGAGGACGGCTCCACGGTGCACGTGGACCGTGGCGATTCCGGACTCACCCTCACCCCCGAGGAGTCCTGAGATGGCCCGGCCCACCACGGCAGAGGAGTACCTCGAAGGCTTCGAGGGCGAGGCACGCGAGACCCTCACCCAGCTCCGCGCCCTCGCGCTCGATGCGGCCCCCGAGGGGGAGGAGGCCCTCAAGTGGGGCCACCCGGCATACATCGGACGCACCATCTGGTTCCAGTTCTCCGGCCACGCCCGCCACGCCAACGTGGCGTTCACGCCCAGCACGATCGAGCGCTTCCGCGGCGAGTTCGGTGACCTGAAGTCCGGCAAGGGCACCCTCCAGGTGCCCTACGGGGAGCCGATCCCGGCAGCCCTACTGCGCCGGATGATCGCCCACCGCATCGAGGAGTGCGAGACCGGCGGCGTCAACTGGATGTGAGACGGCGCTGACGGTCCCACGGAACGCGAGGGGATGACGGGGGGCGAGCTGCGTCGTCGGGCCGTGGAGAACGGACGCGACGGCTAGGGTGGGAACTGGACGAATCCCAGCCGAAGGAGCCGCCGTGGACCTCAACTCAGACTCGGGGGAGTCATTCTCCAACTGGACGATGGGCGACGACGCCACGATGATGACGATCGTCTCCTCCGCGAACATCGCCTGCGGCTTCCACGCGAGCGATCCCCGCGTGATGCGGGAGACCCTGGAGGCGGCGGCCGCCAACGGCGTCTCGGTGGGGGCCCACGTGGCCTACCGGGACCTCGCCAACTTCGGGCGCGTGTTCGTGGACGTGCCCCCCGCAGAGCTCCGGGACGCGGTGATCTACCAGATGGGGGCCCTGCGCGGGATGGCGCAGGTGGCGGGCACCGACGTGCGGTACGTCAAGCCCCACGGCGCCCTCTACAACACGATCGTGCACCACGAGGAGCAGGCCCAGGCGGTGGTGGACGCGATCGTTGCCTTCGACTCGGGGTTGGCGCTCCTGTGCCTGCCGGGCTCGGCCGTGGAGCGGTTGGCCCGGGAGGCGGGCCTGCGCACGGTGCGCGAGGCGTTCGCCGATCGCGCGTACACCGCCGAGGGCACGCTCGTCTCGCGGCGCATCGAGGGTTCCGTCATCCACGACGCCGAACTCGTCTCCCAGCGCATGGTCCAGTTGGCAACGCAGGGCACCGTCACCACCATCGACGGCGAGGCGATCCCCATGGAGGCGGAGTCCATCTGCGTTCACGGTGACACGGCGGGCGCGGTCGAGATCGCGCGCAAGGTGCGCGACGCCCTGGTGGGGGCCGGCGTCGAGATCAGCCCGTTCGCATGAGCGCGCGCAGGATCCTCCCGTGTGGAGACCTCGCGTTCATCGTGGAGCTGGACGATCTCGATGATGTGATCGCCCTGCACGCCGCGCTCACCGCGGATCCGCAGCCCGGCCAGACGGACGTGGTGGCGGCGGCGAAGACGGTGCTCGTCAAGGCCGTGAGCCCGGTGGCGGCGGATCGGCTCGCCCGCCACGTGCGGGACCTCGAGGTCACTGCGGCGGCGGATCGGGACAGCACGTTGGTGGAGATCGACGTGCTGTACGACGGCGAGGACCTGGACGATGTGGCCGAGCTCCTGGGGCTCTCGCGGGATGGTGTGATCGAGGCCCACACGGGCCAGATCTGGACCGCGGCGTTCGGTGGGTTCGCTCCCGGGTTCACGTACTGCGTGGGGGAGAACGACTCCCTCAACGTGCCGCGCAGGGAGACACCGCGCACTGCGGTTCCCGCGAAGTCCGTGGCCATTGCCGGCCACTTCTCTGCCGTGTACCCCAAGCAGTCGCCCGGCGGCTGGCAGTTGTTGGGCCGCACCCACACGCAGATGTGGGATGGGAACGCGGAGAAGCCCGCGTACGTGGCGCCCGGGAATCGCGTGCAGTACCGCGCCGTGCGGGAGCTCGTGGAG
Organism: bacterium; assembly: GCA_030544165.1. Lineage (GTDB taxonomy): Bacteria > Actinomycetota > Actinomycetes > Actinomycetales > Actinomycetaceae > JAAZBW01. Next base: position 6,610 of record JAUNRP010000036.1, on the reverse strand, counting down.
GTGGCGGAGCGCGCTCCCGAGAAACCCGAGGAGACCTCCCACGGGCTCGTGGTGGTGCGCCCGGGCCTGCAGTCACTGGTGCAGGACCTGGGCCGTCCGGGACACGCGGACCTCGGTGTGCCCGAGGCCGGCTCCGCGGACCGCTCGAGCACCCGGCGGGCCAACGATCTGGTGGGGAATGATCCGGAGGC
>JAUNRP010000036.1:4289-6319 GCA_030544165.1 bacterium | reverse complement strand
GTGGCCGGCTCCATCCAGATCCCCCCGGACGGAAAGCCAGTGTTGTTCATGCGGGACCACCCGGTGACCGGGGGATATCCGGTGATCGGAGTGGTGGAGAGCGCAGACATCGATCTCCTCGCCCAGATGGCCCCCGGCTCCCGCATCAGGTTCATGCTCTACCACCGCGCCTCCCTCGCCGACGACGCGATCGGTGAGGACGCCGCAGGATCCACCACCACGAAGGACGCCCCATGATGCCCACCACCGCGCACCCCTTCAACACGATCTCGAAGGTCCTGATCGCCAACCGTGGCGAGATCGCGGTCCGGATCGCCCACACGTGTTCCGATGTGGGACTGACCTCCGTGGCGATCTACGCGGACCCGGATGCCGACTCCCTCCACGTGCGCGTCTCCGACGAGGCGTACTCCCTCGAGGGCGTCTCGGTGCCGGAGACCTACATCAATATCGACAAGATCCTCGAGATCGCGAAGCGATGTGGCGCGGATGCGGTGCACCCGGGCTACGGCTTCCTCGCCGAGCGGGCCGAGTTCGCCCGCGCCGTGCGCGATGCCGGGCTCGTGTGGATCGGGCCGGATCCCGAGACGATCGCCCTGCTGGGTGACAAGGTGGCGGCACGCCAGATCGCGGAGAAGGTGGGGGCCCCACTCGTGCGCGGATCCGACGGGATCGTCCCGGATGCCCCGAGCGCCGTGAAGGTGGCCGAGGAACTTGGGCTGCCGATCGCGATCAAGGCCGTCTCCGGCGGAGGTGGTCGCGGAATGCGGGTGGTGCACGAGCTCTCCCAGGTGGAGTCCGCATTCTCCGCGGCAGTGCGTGAGGCCGATGCCGCGTTCGGCAACGGTGACTGCTACGTGGAGGAATTCCTGGAGTGGCCCCGCCACGTGGAGGCGCAGATCATTGCGGACACCCACGGCAATGTCCGCTCGCTCGGCACGCGTGACTGCTCGCTCCAGCGCCGCAACCAGAAGCTCGTGGAGGAGGCCCCCGCACCCTTCCTCACCGAGGAGCAGGAGGCTCGAATTCTCGAGTCCGCCAAGGAGATCTTCCGGGAGACCGGATACGTGGGCGTGGGCACCGTGGAGTACCTGCTCGGGGAGTCCGGCACCATCTCCTTCCTCGAGGTGAACACCCGTATCCAGGTGGAACACACCGTGACCGAGGCCGTGACCGGCGTGGACATGGTGCTCGCCCAGCTCCAGATCGCGGACGGCCAGGAACTCCACATCACCGAGGACATCCAGCCGAACGGGCACGCGTTCGAGTTCCGCATCAACGCCGAGGACGTGGGGCGCGGCTTCCTCCCGGCCACCGGCACCATCGAGGCGTTCGACCCGCCCACCGGAACCGGGATGCGGATCGATACCGGGGTCCACACCAACTCGGTGGTCTCCGGGATCTACGACTCGATGCTGGCGAAGGTGATCGTCTCCGGGGTCTCGCGCCAGCACGCCCTGCAGCGGGCGCGGCGCGCGCTCAAGGAACTCCACATCGAGGGCATCACCACGGTGCTCCCCTTCCACCGCGCCATCCTCGAGCGCGAGGAGTTCACCTCCGATGAGGGGCTCGGGGTCTACACCACGTGGATCGAGCAGGAGTTCACCGAGTCCATGGCCTCCGATCCGGCGTTCAAGCAGGTGGTGCCCGGGCAGGAGCGGACCCGCTTCATGATCGATATCGACGGCCGGAACGTGAAGCTCGGCCTCCCGGCCGCGTTCATGCGGGCGCTCCTCTCGGGCGGAGGGGGAGGCGGCGGCGGCGATGATCTGGCCTTCACCGGTGACCCGGCAGACGTGGATCCCGCCAGCATCCCCGAACTCGGTTCACCCGTGACGGGAGTGGTCCAGCGGATCGATGTGGAGGAGGGGCAGAGCGTGGAGGAGGGTGAGACCGTCATGGTCCTCGAGGCGATGAAGACCGAGACGAAGGCGGCCGCCCACCGCTCCGGAATCGTGAAGGAGATCAGGGTGCAGGTGGGCGATCAGGTGAGTGCGGATGACCCGCTCGTGGTGATCGAACCCGAGGAG
>JAUNRP010000036.1:0-4279 GCA_030544165.1 bacterium | reverse complement strand
CATCCCCATGCGGACATCCCCGTGCGGGCCCCTCCCGTCATCCTGCGTCTAAGGAATCGCGTACTGCGAGTCCTTCGCATCCGTGATGAGCATGTGCCCGGGAGCGTGGCCGAACGCGATCGGCGGCCGGGACTCCATCACCGCGGCCTGGGGGGTGACGCCGCAGGCCCAGAACACCGGGATGGTGCCCTCGGGGATCTGTACGCTCTGCCCGAAGTCGGGTGCGTCAAGGTCCGCGATCCCGATGGCCCCCGGATCTCCCACGTGTACCGGGGCTCCGTGGACCGCGGGGTACCTGGCGGATATCCGTACCGCGTCCGCCACCTGGGAGGCGGGGATTGGGCGCATCGAGACCACGAGTGGCCCGCTCATCCGGCCTGCTGACTCCGCCCGGACCGAGGTGCGGTACATGGGCACGTTGCGTCCCTGATCGATGTGGGCGATCGGGATCCCGGCCTCCAGCAGCGGGGTCTCGAAGGTGAACGAGCAGCCCACGATGAACGTGACCAGGTCATCGCGCCAGTGGTCCTCGAGCGAGGTGACCGTGTCCACCAAATCGCCGTCCTCGTACACCGTGTACGCGGGAACGTCGGTGCGGATGTCTCCGCCCTCCAACAGTGGCCCGGAGGTCTCCCCCGCATCGAGCACCCCGAGGAGGGGGCACGGTTTGGGGTTGCGCTGGGCGAACAGCAGCACGTCGAACGCGTAGTCCTTCGGAACGATGATGAGGTTCGCCTGCGCGTAGCCCAGGGACCATCCCGAGGTGGGCGTCACCAGCCCCTCCCGGAACCGTGCCCGGGCCTCGGCGGGACTCAGCGCACCCACGTCCATGGTCAGCCGCCCGTCCAGAGGCGGGCGATCCCACCGAGCGCGTTGTAGCCGAGGTAGATGGTGAGCAGCCACGAGACCACGCCGATCCCGAGCAGCCAGCCCGGGTACTTGTAGCCATCCATGAGGTCACGGCGGCGCCAGGCCACCCACAGGATGAGCGTGAAGCCGATGGGAAGGATCAGGCCGTTGACCGTTCCCGCCACGATCAGGATGGTCTGCGGGGCCTGGCCCAGGAACCAGTACACGATCGCGGAGAACACGATGAATCCCACCGTCACGTAGTTCCGGGTCTTGACCGGGGTGGTCTGCGGCGTGATGAACGAGACGGAGGTGAAGGCGGCCCCGATCACGGAGGTGATCGCCGCACCCCAGAGGATGATGCCGAACAGGCGGAGGCCCACCTCGCCGGCGGCGAACTGGAACGCATCGGCCGCCTGGTTGGTGGAGTCCGCTAGGTTGGCGCCGGCCACCACCACGCCGAGGATGGCGAGGAAGAGCAGGTAGCGCATGATGCCGGTGGTGATGATTCCGAGGACCGAGGAGCGCGAGATGCGTCCCACGTTCTTGACGCCGGTGATGCCGGTGTCCACCATGCGGTGGGCGCCGGAGTAGGTGATGTAGCCGCCCACCGTTCCACCGATGAGGGTGGTGACCACGAAGAAGTCGAACGCGTCCGGAAGGACCGTCTGCTTGAGCACCTCACCCACCGGGGGGCCGGAGATGAACGCCACGTACAACATGAGCGCGATCATCACGATGCCGAGGAACACCACCACTGTGTCCATCGCCTTGCCGGCGGCGCGCCACAGGAAGATGATGATGGCGATTCCGGCGGTGATGAGACCACCGATCTTGGCGTCCAATCCGAGCATGGCGTTCATTCCAAGGCCACCACCGGCGATATTGCCGATGTTGAACACGAGGCCGCCCAGGGCCACCATGATGCCGAGCGCCCATCCGAGGCCCGGGAGGACCCGGTTGCCGAGCGTGTTGGCGCGCAGGCCCGAGACGCCGATGACCCGCCACACGTTCAACTGGACGGCGATGTCCACGATGATCGAGATGAGGATGGCGGCCGAGAAGGCGGCACCCATCTGGATGGTGAAGTTGGTGGTCTGGGTGATGAATCCGGGGCCGATTGCGGAGGTGGCCATCAGGAAGATGGCGCCGATGAGGGTTCCCGAACCGGTGGGACCCACCTTCACGGGAGCGGCGGTGGTCTCGGCGGGGGTCGCGGTGGGGTCCTGCGAGGGGTTGTCGGAGGCGTCAGTGGGGTTTACGGGACTTGACATGGCCGTCCTTCCGGAGGGGCTTCGGCGCTGAGGGGCGCCCTGACCGGCAGAGTTTGCACTCCTATGCACATGGCATGCCCGGGATATTACCCCACTCGATTCCGTCCGTGGGAGGCTATCCGGGTGGACGCCTTCGAACCCCTTCGCGATCTCGAGTTCCCCGCCTCCGTGGTGGTGGTCAACCCCGTGGATGCCGTGGCCACCTACGGCCACCCGCGCGAGGTCTACGAGTGGGCGTCCGTCACCAAGTTGGTCTCCACGTACGCGGTCCTGATCGCCACGGACCGCGGTCTCGTCTCCCTCGACGACGAGGTGGGCCCCGCGGGGGCCACCCTCCGCCACCTGCTCGCGCACGCCTCCGGGCTGCCGTTCGAGAAGCACTCGCCCCTCCAGCCGGTGGGGAAGCGGCGGATCTACTCCAACACGGGGATCGTGGAGGCCGCCCAGCACACCGAGAAGGCCGTGGGGGTTCCCTTTGCCCAGTGGGTGGAGGCCACGGTGCTCGATCCGCTCGGAATGGGAACCGCCGAGCTCTTTGGCGCGGCGTCCCATGAGATGCGCGGGTCCGCGGTTGACCTCGCCGAGTTCGCCCGCGCCCTCCTGAACGGGCTGCTGCTCGAGCCAGAGACCTTCGCGGAGGCCACCGCCCCCGTCTTCCCGGACCTCTCCGGCGTGGTGCCGGGCTACGGCCGCCAGGATCCCTGCCTGTGGGGCCTGGGGTTCGAGATCCGGGGGGAGAAGGAGCCCCACTGGACGGGGAACAACAACTCACCGAGGACCTTCGGCCACTTCGGTTGGGCGGGCTCGTTCCTCTGGGTGGATCCCAAGATCCACCTCGCCGCCGTCTTCCTGGGCGAGCGGCCCTTCAGCGAGGTCCACATGGAGGTCTGGCCAGACCTCTCGGACCGCATCACCGCGGCCTACGCAGCCCTGGACTAGGGCGCGTTCGGCCCCACCGAGCGCGTAGGTGCGCCCTTCCTCAGAGCATCCGCTGGATCGGGAACGAGTGCGTCTGGAGCGTGCCATCGGCCAGCTCCACATCGTAGGAGAAGGTGCCGCCGAACTCCCCATCCCGAACCAGGAACACCGCTGCCACCCACCCCGTGCCCATGGCGGGGTAGGAGAACTCATCGTACTCGTCGACCTCCACCACGGTTCCGTCCGGCATCTCGTACCGGGCCAGGTTCGGCATGGAGACCTGCTCACCGGTGTGGTTGGTGAGCGCGGCGATGACAACCAGGTGTCCGCCGCTGTTGCGGAGTGCGGACATCAGTCGAACGTGCATGCCCTCGGTCTCATCCTCTGCGATCCCCGTGCCCATGGTCACCACCTCAGAGACCGGACCCGCAGGGGTCGAGAAGTCGGAGATGAGCCCGGTGGGACCCACCACGAAGTTGCTCAGGCTCCACGTGGCGTCGTCATCGCCGCCCACCACCCTGTTGCCGGCACGGTCATCCGAGACGGTGTCGAGTGGGGGGATCTCCCATCGAGGGTTGTCCTGGGTGGTGGCCTGGTAGGTGAGGTTGTGGACCACGTATCCCATGGCGGGGGTCCGCGGCTCGGCGTACGTCTCCGCGAGCTCGTAGTCATTCTCGAACACGGCCTGTGCGAACAGCTTCACTGTCTCCCAGTCCGCCTCTGAGATGTCCGCCTCCACGGGCTCGGTGGTCACCGGATCGGGCTCAGGCTCAGGCTCCGTGGTCACCGGATCCGGAGTGGTGGGGTCGGGGTCCGGAGCGACAGTGGTGGCGGGCTCGGTCGTCAGCGGCGCGGGCGCGGTGGGAACCGTCACGTTCTCCTCGCCCGCGCAGGCCGCGAGGCCCAGCGCCATCAGACCTGCCGCTGCCGCGGCCACACCCCTGCGAAATCCTGAGATCAGTTGTGAATGCACGCTGGCGAATCTACGTCAGCCGCGGGCCCGCATCCAGAACATTTCCTACTCGATCACGAGGAGCAGGTCACCGCCCTGCACCTGGCTGGTGCCCTCCAGCACCACGCGCTTCACCTCTCCGCCCACGGGCGAGGAGATCGCGGCCTCCATCTTCATGGCCTCGATCGTGGCCACCGTGCCCCCGGCCTCCACCGTGTCACCCTCGGCCACTGTCACGGTCACGGCGCCCGCGAACGGTGCCGCCACCTGGCCCTTCACGGACGGG
>JAUNRP010000035.1 GCA_030544165.1 bacterium | reverse complement strand
GAACCCAGGCGGGCCGCCCTCAACCCACGAAGGACAACCCCCGCCGCCTAGAGAGGGGCCACCCCCACACGCCCAAAGACGAGTGGGGGAGGTACCCCCGCGCGCGCCCTAGCGGGCGAACCAAGGCTAACCCAAGCAAGCGAACCAAGGCGCGCGGGCGAGCGGGCGAACCTTGGCGTGCACCCAAGCTCGCGAACCGTGGCAGGTGGGGGAGCGTCGGCAGCTCGTCATTTGCACCTGCGGCCGCAGCCTAGGATTGTCTGCATGAATCCACTCCCGCTTCCGGTCGCCCTCGTGGTGGCCGGGGTCGGGGGACTCCTGGCCAATCTGGCGTTTCCCCAGTTCTCGTGGTGGTGGATGGCGCCGGTGGCCCTCGGGATGTTGTTCGTCTCGTTACATGGCGCGCGGGCGGGCCGTGCCATGCTGCTCGGGACGCTGTGGGGGTTCGCGTTCTTTGGCCCCCTGATCTCATGGGCGCTGGTCTCGGTTCGCGGGCACTGGCTGCCGTGGTTCGCCCTCAGCCTTCTCCAGGCCGTGTTCGTGGGCCTGTTCGCGGTGCTCTATGCCGTGGTGGCACGTCGGCAACTCTCGATCGGTCGGGAGGCCCTGGTGGGCGCGCTCCTGTGGGTGGCGATCGAGCAGCTCCGTGGCGTCGCCCCCTTCGGAGGGTTCCCGTGGGGCAACCTCGCCTTCTCTCAGGTCAGTGGCCCACTTCTCTCACTCGCCCCGTGGGGTGGGACTGTGGTGGTGGGCCTCGTGGTGGCGTTCGCGGCCGCCGCGCTGGCGGGCCTCGTGGTGCGGCTCGAGCGTCCCGTCTCCACCGGCGTTTCGGCCGGAATCGCCGCAGTACTCGTCGCGAGCTCGGCATTTATTCCGCTGCCCTCGGACGATCCGGAGAGCGGGACGCTCGAGGTGGCGCTCGTCCAGGCCTCGGTCCCCAGCCGCCAGGCCACGTGGGAGATGCAGGGCAAGCAGATCACCGCGGACTACCGCACCCTCACCGAGCAGTGGGCGGCGGCTGGCGGCAGTGCGGACGTGGTGCTGTGGCCTGAGTCCTCCGCCGATTTCGACCCACGCACACACCCCGAGGTCATGGAGCAGGTGGTGGCGGGGCAGGCCGCCGCCGGGGTCCCCCTCGTCTACGGCACCCAACGATTCCCCGGGGATGACACTCGCTTCAACGAGTACCTCGTGTGGACCGAGGACGGCCAGATCGACGAATACGCCAAGCAACACCCTGTGCCGTTCGGTGAGTACATGCCATTCCGGGACTTCTTCCGCTCCCTCTCCTCCGCGGTGGACCGGATCTCCACGGACATGGCGTCCGGAACCGAGCCAGGTGTGCTCGAGGTGCCCGTGGAGCGCCTCGGCCGCACCGTTCTCCTGGGCGTGGGGATCTGCTTCGAGGTGGTGTACGACGAGATCATCCGGGAGAACGTGCTGCTCGGTGCCGAGTTCACCGTGATCCCCACCAACAACGCCTCGTTCGGTCACACCCAGGAGGCATTCCAGCAGCGGGACATGACGCGCTTCCGCGCGGTGGAGCACGGCCGTGCCACCATGCAGGTGGCCACCACCGGCGTCTCGGCGGTCTACGCCCCGAGCGGCACCATGATCACCGGATCATCTGACCAGCTCTACAGCCAGTGGTACGGCGAGGCCACCATCCCGCTGCGCACCTCCATGACCGCCACCGCGCTCATGGGAGGATGGCCGAGGATCATCGTGTGGGGGCTTGCCGCCATCTGGGTTGTGGCCGCCCTCGCCAGTACACGCCGCACGGAGGAAACCTGAGTGAAGGTCTTGGTTGTCATTCCCACCTACAACGAGGTGGAGAACATCGCACAGATCGTGGGCCGCGCCCGCAGGAACGACGTGGACGTCCTGATTGCCGATGACAACTCCCCGGACGGCACCGGCCAGCTCGCGGATGAACTGGCAGACGCCGACCCCCGCGTCCACGTGATGCACCGCGCCGGAAAGGAGGGCCTGGGAAAGGCGTACCTCGCCGCGTTCGGCTGGGGCCTCGAGCGGGACTACACCCACATCGTCGAGATGGACGCGGACGGTTCACACCGCCCGGAGCAGCTCGGCCGCCTCCTGCAGCGTGCAGCCGAGCCCGATCGGCCCGATCTCGTGATCGGGTCCCGGTACGTCCGCGGAGGCAGCACGGTGAACTGGCCGCTCAGCCGCCAGATCCTCTCCCGCGGGGGCAACCTCTACATCCGCCTCATGCTCGGCCTGCCCGCCAACGATGTCACGGCCGGCTACCGCGTCTTCCGCCGCGAGATCCTGGAGCAGATCGGCCTGGACACTGTGGAGGCCTCCTCCTACTACTTCCAGACCGAGATGGCCCGGCGCGTGCACGAGCTCGGCGGCACGATCGCAGAAGTGCCAGTGACGTTCGTGGAACGCGAACTCGGCGATTCCAAGCTCTCGGGCGCCACGTTCAAGGAATCGTTCGGCCGCACCACGGCCCTCGGCATCGCGCGCTGGCGCAGGAAACTCGGTCTCGGTAGCTGAGCACCTGGCCCGCTGGCACCGAATCCCGGCTGAGCGGCTGGGGATGTGCACGGCGGGCATGCGAAAGGGGTGCGGTCTCCCGCACCCCTCGCACTCGTTGCCCAGCCTAGGCGCTTCGCTGCCGCATCCGGTCCGCGTGGAGCTGACCCGAGCGGAGCAGCGCCAGCCGCTCCTCCAGGAGCACCTCGAGGTCCTCGATCGAGCGGCGCTCGAGCAGCATGTCCCAGTGGGTCCTCGGCTGCTTGACGGGCTTCTCCGGCTCCGGCTTGTCATGGTCGCGGAGCACGGCCTCCTCGGCGCACGTGGGGCACTCCCACACCATCGGCACCTCGGCCTCCACCGCAAAGGTCACCGGAATCTCGTGACCGTTCGGGCAGTCGAAATGCGCGATGAACCGGGCCGCGTACTCGACGTTGTCCTCCGACTCCATCGACTTGGCCCCGATCGTCATTCCCCGCAGTGCGCGCTCGGCCATTGAATCCACCTCTCCTCTGAACAGAATCTGATGGGTCCAACGCTCCGGCCACCCAGAATGTTCCCCCTGCACAGGACCTCCACAACACCGAAGCCAACCCCCGCGCGCCGCACCACCACCACACGTACGGCGTACATTACGGTGAGAGTCATGAGCCTCACCCGCGAAGACGTCGTCCGTGGAGCCATGGCCGTCCTGGGGGAGGAGGGCCACGGCGCCCTCTCCATGCGCCGCGTGGCCCGTGAACTCGGGGTGAGCCCCATGGCCCTCTACAACCACGTGGAGAACCGCGCCGACCTCGTGGACGCGATCGCCGAATCCTTCCTCCGCTGGACCCACGAACCCGGCGGAACCCTCGGCGAGCAGGGTGCCCGCCTCCTCGACGGTTACCTCCGCTGGCCCTACATGCTCGCCATCGTCCGCGAGGCCGACCATGCCCTGACCCGAGCCGCCACCGAGGCCATCACCGCCGAACTCGGCCCGCGCGCCCGGGAGGACTGGGCCGCCGTCCGCGCCCTCGCCGAGGGCCTCTCATCCGCCGACGACGTGGACGCGCCTGCCGTCTTCGCGCGGGCTGCCGCCGCAATCACCTCCTGAGGACGCCGATGGCCCCGCACCAGCATCTGTGTGGGGCCAGGCGGGAATGTCTCAGTGGGCGAGCAGCCACGCCCTGTCAGCGGCGAACTCCAGGCGGATCTCCTCGCCCTCGTGGAAGACACTCTCCACATCGGGATCCGGCACGATCGCCACCACGGTGCCGTGTTCCGTCTCCACCTCGTACTCCACGTTGTCACCGTAGAAGACGGTGGCAAGAACGCGCCCGTGGTCGCCGGAGACGTCGTGTGTCTCCTCGTCCGAGCGGAGCGCCCGGAGCCGGAAGGACTCGGGGCGCACCAGGAGCTGCGCCTCGGTGCCGGCCTCCACGGCGGGGTGTGCCGGAACCTCGTACTCTCGGTCCAGCACGCGGATGCGCGCGTTGCCGGTGCCGTCCACGTGGAGAACCGTGGCGTTCAGGAAGTTGGCGCGGCCGATGAAGTCCGCCACGAACACGGACTCAGGGCGGCGGTAGATTGCCTCCGGGGTGTCCGCCTGCTCGATCCGCCCGGAGTTCATCACCACGATCCGGTCCGAGAGGCTCATGGCCTCGGCCTGGTCATGGGTCACGTACAGCGAGGTGATGCCCATGCGCTGCTGGAGGCGCCGGATCTCCAGGCGCATCTTCACGCGGAGCTTCGCATCGAGGTTGGAGAGGGGCTCGTCGAACAGGAGCACCTTGGGCCGCATGACCATGGCCCGCGCGAGGGCCACGCGCTGCTGCTGGCCACCCGAGAGCTGGTTCGGCGCCCGATCGGCGAGTGCGCCGAGGTTCATGGAGGTGAGCGCCACGTCCACCTGCTCGGCGATCTCCTTGGCGGGGAGCTTCTTCAGCTTGAGGCCGTAGGAGACGTTGTCCCGCACCGAGAGGTGGGGGAAGAGCGCATAGGACTGGAAGACCATGGCCATGGGGCGCTTGTGGGGCGGGGTCTCCACCATGTTGGCGCCGTCGAGGTCCACGCGGCCCGAGGTGGCGTCCTCGAATCCCGCGACCATCCGGAGAGTGGTGGTCTTGCCGCAGCCCGAGGGTCCCAGCAGCGTGAGGAACTCGCCCGGGTGGACCGAGAGGTTGATGCCGTCCACGGCGCGCACGATGTTGTCCCCGTTGCCGAACTCCTTGACGAGGTCAACCAGTTCGAGGCGGCCGGGCGCGGTCTCCGCCGCCACGGTGTCGAGTGCTTCTTCTGCGTCCATGGTGGGCCTTTCGGTGACGTCGTGCGTGCGGGGATCGAGGGTGCTCACAGGCCACCCCCCACGATCGGGGTGGTGGATCCGCCGAACCGGCGGACCAGGATGTTCATGGTGCCGAGCACGGTCATCACGATCACGATGAGGATCGTGCAGAACGCGAAGGCGTTACCGAATCGTCCCGCATCGACCTCGGAGAGGATCTGGGAGGTCATGATCCGGGTGTGCGGCGTGGTGATGAAGATGATCGGCGAGAGGGTGGTCATCGAGCGGGCGAACGCGTAGGAGAGGCCCGTCAGGAACGCCGGCCGGATGAGCGGGAGCGTCACTCGCCGGAACGTGGTGAGTCCCGAGGCGCCCAGCGAGGTGGAGGCCTCATCGATCGAGGGGTCGATCTGCTGGAGGGAGGCGATACCGGAACGCTGCCCTGCGGGCATCGAGCGGGCGATGAACACCATCACGATGGCGATCGCACCACCCATGATCGCGCCGCCGCCGGCCACCGCCGGGAACACGTTCACCCCGCCGATGGTCACGGGCGAGTTGAACGTGATCGCGTATCCGATACCGAGGACCGTTCCCGGGACCGCGAGACCGAGCATCCCGAGGAAGTCGAGGGCCCCCTGGCCCACCCGGAGGCGCCGCACCACCAGCCACGCCACGAGCATGCCCAGGACACCCGCGATCGGTGTGGCGATGAGGGCGAGGATCGTGGTGTCCACGATCGCATCGTTCCCGATTCCCGAGAGCAGGTACTTGAAGTTGTCCAGCGTGAACGAGTTGTTGACGCCCAGGATCCTCACGAACGCGCCGATGAACACCGCGAGGTAGATCGTGATGATGAGGGCGGCCACGAGGCCGGCGGCGGTCAGCAGGATCGCCTTCACCGGGCGGTGGGTGATCATCCGCATGGTGCCGGACGGCTTACCGGTCACGGTGACCGTGGAGGTCCGGCCGGCCCAGTAGCGCTGCACCAGGAACACCAGCAGGGCGGGGAGCAGGAGGACCAACGAGTAGGCCGAACCGGCCGCGGTGTTGTACTCGCCGGTGATGGCGATGTACGCCCGCGAGGCGAGCACCGTGTAGTCGCCGCCGATCACGAGGGGGTTCGCCAGGTCCGCGATCGCCTCCACGAACAGCAGCAGGAACGAGGCCGCAATGCCAGGGATGAGCAGCGGGAACGTCACTGTGCGGAAGGTGTGCCACTTGGAGGCACCGAGGGAGGCCGAGGCCTCCTCCATGGCCGGATCAAGGGAACGCATGAGCCCGAGGAGGTTCATGTACGCCACGGGGAAGAAGGAGAGCGTGAGGACGAGCGTGAGCCCGTCCAGGCCGTAGATGTTCCACGGCATCCCCAGGAGCTGGTTGGAGATGATGCCGTTGCGGCCGAACAGGGTGATCGAGGCCGTGGCCACCGCGAACGGGGGCGAGACGATCGGCAGCAGGCACAGCAGGTGGAGGATCTTCTTGCCGCGGAAGTTGAGACGGGCCTGCACGTAGGCCATCAGGAAGCCCACGGCGGTCCCGAGCGCTCCCACCACCACGCCGAGCACCACCGTGTTGACAATGATCTGGCGGTTCACCGGTGAGGTGAAGATGCGGCCCAGAGCTTCCAGGCCGCTCTCGGCGAAGGCCTGGGAGAGGATCGTGATCAGCGGAAGGCCGATCAGGATCACCAGGATGGCGATGACGGCGAGCAGGAGGCCGAGCGTCACCGGATCCTGCCGGACCCGCGTTCGTACCTTCTTCTCGGTGACAGGGGGTGCCGCGAGGGGTGCGGCGGGAGTCTCGACGACGGCCATGGGGATCCTTATCGGCGACGTGGGTGAGGGGTGGTCAGGCCTCTGCCCGAGCTGTTTGGGGGGAGGGGCCGGGCGCATCGCACCCGGCCCCTCAGGGGATCAGTCGCGCGGCGCGATCGCCACTTCCTCATCGAAGCGCGCCGTGAGGGCGGGCTTGGCCTCGGCGGCGGCGATGAAGTCGTAGTCCACCAGGTTCACGGAGTCGAGCTTGACCATGCGCTCGTCGATCGGGGTGTCCGGGTTGGTGGGCAGCTGGTAGGAACCAACGGTCGGGCCAATCGCCTGGGCATCGGCGGTCAGGGCCCAGTCCACGTACGCCTGCGCGGCGGCCTCGTTGTCCGTGTTGGCAACGATTGCCACGCCGCCCACCTCGTAGCCGGTGCCGTCCTCGGGGAAGGAGACCACCAGATCGGTCATGCCCTCCTCCTGGTACTTCACGCAGTCGTGGGAGAACACGAGGCCCACGGCCACTTCGCCGCGGCCGGCCACCTGTCCGGGCGCCGTGCCGGACTTGGTGTACTGGAGGACGCTCGGGTGGAACTGCTCCATGTACTCCATGGCCTGGTCCTCGCCGCCAAGGCGGACCACCTGGGTCCACAGGGTGGTGAAGGCCGTGCCGGAGGTGGAGGGGTGCGCGGTGGACACCTGCTGGGCGAGCTTCGGATCGGTGAGGTCATCCCAGGAGGTGGGGACCTCCACACCGAGGTTGTCGAGCACGCTCTGGTTGGAGCAGAAGCCGAGCACGCCCACGTAGACGCCGTTCCACATGTTCTCCGGGGAGCGGTAGTCGGCCGGGATGGCCTCGGCGTTCGGGGACTCGTAGGCCTGGAGAAGCTCCTGGCTCACGGCCGCTCCAAAGCCGTCCACGGGACCGCCGTGCCAGATGTCGAACTCCGGGTTGTCCTTGGCGGCGGCCAGGCGCGCCACGGTCTCACCGGAGGAGAGGCGGACGAACGAGGTCTGCACACCCGTCTCCTCGGTGAAGGCCTGCGTCCATGCCTGGCACAGGTCCTCCATGGCGCCGCACGCGATGGTGAGCGAGCCGCTGAGGCCCTCCTCGCCACCGGCGGTCCCGTTCGAGCCTCCCGTGGACTCGTTGCCACCGCCCCCGCCACACGCGGCGAGAAGGAGGGTGGAGGCGGCCAGTGCGCCGATGAAGGTGGATCTACGGACGTACATGTGAATACTCCTCGTCGAGCTGGACAGCCGTACGTACCGAGGGTTGCACAACGGGAAGCCGCAACCGGTCACCATCTGGTCACGGTTGGTCACAGCTTCGTGACCACCCCCAGGCGGTAGCCGGAGCCGCGCACGGTCTCCACCAATCGCGCCTCGTCGTCGCCCAGTTCGCGCCGCAGCCGGTAGATGGCCGTCTTGACCATCTGCTTCCCGCCCTGGGGCGCGGAGGTGGCCCAGACCTCGTTGAGGATCTCCCGCCAGGTCATGGACGCTCCCTGCGCCCGCACGAGGGCACTGAGGATCTGGTGGCTGGTGGCGGTCAGCACCACCCGGCGCTCACCCAGCGTGGCGATGGGACGGGCAGCATCCACACGCACCTCCTGCCAGCGCAGCTCGCCGGGATCGCTCAGGGACCGTTCCACCAGCCGGTTCACCCGGAGCACCAGTTCGCGCGGGGAGAAGGGCTTGCCGAGGTAGTCGTCGGCTCCGGCCTCGAGCCCCGCGATGCGCTCCTCCGGGGTGGAGAGCGCCGAGAGGAAGATGATCGGGGTGCGCGAGCGGGAGCGAATCCGGACACACAGGTCGATCCCGGAGACATCCCCGAGCATCACATCGAGCACCATCGCATCGAAACGCTCGTGCTGGATCCGCCGCCAGCCGGCCTCCGCAGAGCCCTCGAGCACCACCTCGTAGCCGTGGTGGTCCAGCACGAATCCCACGATCTCCCGCATGTGCGGTTCGTCCTCCACCACAAGGACCCGTCTCCTGCCCGACGACGGCGGCTCACCTCCCGCTCCCACGCTCCCTTTCGTCTCGCGGCCCGACGACGGCGGCTCACCCTCCGCGGTCACCGGCAGTTCCGTCGGGGTCACCTCCGGGCCCCACTCCATGCTCATGCGTCCTCCCGGGTCAGTGGCAGGGTCACGTAGATGGCCGTTCCACGCCGCGAGGCGGTGTCCACGAGGATCCGGCCCCCGTGCAGTTCCACGATCGCCTCCGTGATGGTCATCCCGAGGCCCGTCCCGGGGCGCTCGGACGAGCCCACGTAGTGCGGGGTGAACAGGCGCTCCCTCTCCTCCCGGTTCATGCCCCGCCCGTCGTCGACCACGGAGACCACCGCCTCACCCTCTCCCTCCACCACGCGGACCGTGACCACCGCATCGGTGCCCGCGTGCCGCACCGCGTTGTTGATGAGGTTCCACAGCACCTCCCGCAGGAGCCGGGGATCGGCGTGGAACGTGAGCGCGGGGCCGCGGTTGTCGAGCTGCAGGACGTTGCGGTGGATGCGCCGCAACTCCCGCACGGAGGCACGTACCAGGTGGCGGAGTTCGACCCGCTCGAGTCGGAGCTCGAACAGGTTGGCCTCGAGCCGTGCCTGGGAGAGCAGGTCCTCGGCCATGTCGATCACCTGCTGGCAGTTCTCGGTGATGGTGGAGACGAACCGTTCCTGGGTGGAGGTGAGCGGGCCGGGGGACTGGTCCGCGAGGAGTTCGCCCGCGCCCTTGATGAGTGCGAGGGGCGTTCGGATCTCGTGCGAGAGGGTGGAGATCCGCCGGGCGCGCGCCTTGGCGAGCTCTCGCAGTTTCTCCGCCTCGCGGCGCCGGGAATCGTGGCGGGCACGCTCACGGCGGAGCAGGAGAGCCAGCAACACCACCAGGGCGATGAGCGCCACCCCGAGGCCCATGGCCACCGGGTTCACCCCTCCGTCACCGCCCATTCACCAATTGTTTCACGCAACCCCAGCCTGCTTTCTGCAGGTTTGGGGAGAAGCCCGCCCATCTAGTTTGATTGGCCGGTGACCGATACCACCCACGCTGCCGACTCCCACGATCTCATTCGTGTCCACGGAGCCCGCGAGAACAACCTAAAGGACGTCTCCCTCGAGATCCCCAAGCGCCGGCTCACCGTGTTCACGGGCGTCTCCGGCTCGGGCAAGAGCTCCCTCGTGTTCGACACGATCGCGGCCGAGTCCCAGCGCATGATCAACGAGACCTACCCGGCGTTCGTGCAGGGCTTCATGGCCACGCTCGCGCGCCCGGAGGTGGACTCGCTGGACGGGCTCACCACCGCGATCATCGTGGACCAGGAGCGGCTCGGCGCCAACATCCGCTCCACCGTGGGAACGGTCACGGACGCCAACGCGCTGCTGCGCGTGCTCTTCAGCCGGCTCGGAGACCCCCACGTGGGCTCCCCGCAGGCGTACTCCTTCAACGTGCCCTCGGTCTCCGGAGGTGGCGCCTTCACGGTGGACCGCGGCGAGGGCCGCACCATCTCGGAGAAGAAGTCCTTCACGGTGATCGGCGGGATGTGCCCCCGCTGCGAGGGCACCGGCAACGTCCAGGACTTCGACCTCACCGCCGTGATCGACGAGTCCAGGTCCCTGCGTGACGGCGCGATCCTGGTGCCCGGCTACAACATGGACGGCTGGTACGGCCGGATATTCCTCTCAACCGGCTTCTTCGATCCGGACAAGCCCGTGGGGGAGTTCGGCGTGCGCGAGCGCCACGATCTGCTCTACAAGGAGCCCACCAAGGTCAAGGCGGATGGCATCAACATCACGTACGAGGGCCTCATCCCCAAGATCCAGAAGTCCATGCTCTCCAAGGACCTGGAGGCGATGCAGTCCCACATCCGCGCGTTCGTGGAGCGGGCCGTCACCTTCCAGCCGTGCCCGGACTGCGACGGCACCCGCCTGGCCGAGCACGCCCGTACCTCCACGATCGGCGGCGTCTCGATCGCGGACGCCTGCCGCATGCAGCTCACGGACCTCGCCGCCTGGGTCCGCACCCTGGACGAACCCTCCGTGGCGCCCCTGCTGGCCGCCCTCCAGCAGACGCTCGACTCCTTCATCGAGATCGGGCTCGGCTACCTCTCCCTCGAGCGGCCCTCCGGCACCCTCTCCGGCGGGGAGGCCCAACGCACCAAGATGATCCGGCACCTCAACTCCTCGCTCACGGACGTCACCTACGTGTTCGACGAGCCCACCGCCGGCCTCCACCCCCACGATGTGCGGCGCATGAACGAGCTGCTCATGCGCCTTCGGGACAAGGGCAACACCGTGCTCGTGGTGGAGCACGAGCCGGAGACCATCCTCATGGCGGATCACGTGGTGGACATCGGCCCGCGCGCCGGCGCCCACGGCGGCGAGATCACCTACCAGGGCGACGTGGCGGGACTGGCGAGCTCGGACACACTGACCGGCAAGCACCTCAGCGATCGGCAACCTCTCAAGGAGACGGTCCGCACGCCGTCGGGAGCGATCGAGATCAGGGGAGCGAGCGCGAACAACCTGCGTGACGTGGACGTGGACATCCCGCTGGGGGTGCTCGTGGTGGTGACGGGCGTGGCGGGATCGGGGAAGTCCTCGCTGGTGCACGGCTCCCTGCCGAGTGATGCGGGGATCGTCTCGATCGACCAGTCGCCGATCAAGGGATCGCGCCGCTCGAACCCGGCCACCTACACCGGCCTGCTGGAGCCGATCCGGAAGGCCTTCGCCAAGGCGAACGGCGTGAAGCCCGCCCTGTTCTCCGCGAACTCCGAGGGCGCCTGCCAGGTCTGCAATGGCGCGGGCGTCATCTACACGGAGCTCGGCTTCATGGAGACGGTCTCCACGCCGTGCGAGGTCTGCGAGGGCAAGCGCTTCCAGCCGGCCGTGCTGGAGTACCGGCTCGGCGGACGGGACATCGCGGAGGTGCTCGCCATGCCGGTGGACGCGGCGCTCACCTTCTTCTCCGACGGCGAGGGGCGGGTTCCAGCGGCGGCCACCATCCTGCGCCGGCTGGCTGACGTGGGTCTCGGCTACCTCACCGTGGGCCAGCCGCTCACCTCGCTCTCGGGGGGCGAGAGGCAGCGGCTCAAGCTGGCGGCGGAGATGAGCTCGAAGGCGGAGGTGTACGTGCTGGACGAGCCGACCACCGGGCTGCACCTCGCGGACGTGGCGCAACTGCTCGGGCTCATGGACCAGTTGGTGGAGTCCGGGAAGTCGGTGATCGTGGTGGAGCACCACCAGTCGGTGATGGCGCACGCGGACTGGATCATCGATATGGGGCCGGGCGCCGGCCACGACGGCGGGCAGGTGGTGTTCTCCGGGACACCTGCGGACCTGGTGGAGGCCGGGACGCTGACGGGCCAGCACCTGAAGGAGTGGCTGGCCGAGTAGGTTCGCGCCGATTTCTCCTGCGGCGGCCCCAGCCGCCACAATGGAGCCGTGGGAATCGTGGCGACGGCAGTGGTGCCGATCGTCCTTCTCCTCGGATCCGGTG
>JAUNRP010000034.1:11659-12066 GCA_030544165.1 bacterium | reverse complement strand
CGCCCCGGCCCCGGCTCCCTCGGGCCAGGTGGAGAGCGCGATCGCCTTCGCGATGTCACAGGTGGGCAAGCCCTACGTGTACGGAGCGAACGGGCCCAATGCCTGGGACTGCTCGAGCCTCACGCAGGCCGCGTTCCGCCAGTTGGGGATCGGCCTGGGTCGCTCCTCACGCTCCCAGTACCTCAACGGCACGCAGGTTCCGCTCTCGCAGGCACGCCGCGGTGACCTGATGTTCTGGTCCTCCAACGGCCAGCAGTCGGGGATCTACCACGTGGCCATCTACCTCGGGGATGGCATGAAGGTCCACGCCCGTTCGCCGGGCTGGGGCGTGCAGCATGATCGCGTCTACTACGCCAACATCATGCCGAACGTGGTCCGTCTGGGCTGAGCCCGCCTGGCCTGAGTCC